>DASVPH010000124.1:0-5330 GCA_036382945.1 Casimicrobiaceae bacterium | reverse complement strand
TCGCGGCTGGGGCGGACGCTCGATACGAGCGCGAGCGAACTTGCGATGCGTGCTGCCCGAGTGTCAACCGCAGCGGCTGAGGTATTGGGGGGATTCGACGCCGCGCGTCGCTATTTGCGGACGAGGAACTTCGCTCTGGGCGGAGCAACGCCCCTCGACCTTCTGAAGACTGCTGAGGGCGAACGCCTGGTGATGAACGAACTACAGGCTCAAGCCGATAGCGGGCCGCTTTGAGCATGCTCGTCTATCGAGCATCGCGCAAGCCACGGCCTCTGTTCGACCCACTGGATTCGTCCGCGTCGATTGCGCGCGATGGATGGCGCTTCAACGATCGACGAACCGAAATATTGTACGCGGCAGAGGTCGAGGCGCTCGCCATTCTGGAAGTGGTTGCACGGCCCGGTTGGGAAACCGTCGAGGAGCTCACCGTAGCAGCGATCGAAGTCCCGGATGGCACAATCGTCGCGCTCGCAGACCTTTACATTCTGCTGCCAACCAACTGGAATCAGCGCCCAGCGGCTCGGAATTCGCAGAGCATCGGCAGCGAGTTCTTGGCGAGAGCTGACGAACATGCGCGCGGTGGCCGTACGGTGGTTGGCGTGCGCGTCCCATCGGTCATCAGCTCCAGCGATCACAATGTGCTGCTCGACCCGCGGCGCAAGGCCGAGTATTCCGTCGCCGGCTGGTCTCGAATTCCCTTCGACTGGTTGCAAGCGACTCCGACGTGAGGTAGGGCTGAGGTGTGCGGCGACGCAGCCGCGCGGGCTTGCCGGTTGCGCGATGCGCTGCGGGGCTGCGCTACTACGCCTCGCAGTTCTCGATCGTCGAGATGGACAGCAGCCACTACGGCATTCCGACCGGGGCGAATGCGCGGCTGTGGGTCGAGCGCACGCCTCCGGGATTCGTGTTCAACATCAAGGCGTATCGGATCGGGCCCTCCAAAACAGCGTTGCAGACCGGCGTCCCGGGCGGGCCAACTGCCCGTCTCCAGTGCACGCGATCGCTGCCCTCGAGCTCGCGGCGGAACCGAGCCTTGTAGAGACGGCGGTCGTAGTTAGCAGCTAGGGTGCGCAACGCGAGCCGTTGGCCGGCGTCCTCGGCTCACGGGCGTTGTACCAGGCGGCGATCGCACGGAACCCGCTCGCGGAGAACAACGTGCGGCCGGTGGCTTCCCTGACATCGAGCTGCGCGTAGCGCACGCCGCGAGTCGCTTCGACGTAGCGCGCGAGCTGCAACGTCTGCTGTGGAAACCAGAAGCGGTTCGCGGTCTTGGCGGCGAGAAACAGCGCCTTGACGTCGCGTCCTTCGGCGGCGAGCAGTGTGAGCAATCCCAGCATCGCCATACCGTGATTGCAATCGGGAAAGCGAGTCGGATTGTCGCAACACGGGCGATAGACGCTCGCGCTCAGCTCCTCCAAGCGTTGTTGTTGCTCCGCGCTCAATGCAATGAGCGGCGATCGCGCGTAGATCTCCATGACCGGTCGGGCCGCCAAGGTCCAGCCTCCGGTCGACGCATAGCCGGCGACGCGCGAGAACCCGTTCTGCAGCATGGGCCCGCGTGTCAAGATCGGGTTGTCGTTGGCAAGACCCAGCGCCCAGAGAAAATTGAGCAGGAAATGCGCGCTCGACCGGTCCATGGCGAGCGGCGCGTCGCTGCCGGCCGAGAGGAGCTGCATGCGCTTCGCGTCCAGCGGCTCGCCGGCGCGCGCGCACGCCGCGATGAAACGCGCGGTATCGATGGCACCGGCGGCGATCAGCCGCGGGCCGAGGGTACCGAGGGACAGGGCGAGCGGGTTCGGCTCCTCAGGCGCCGAACCCGGCTCCGCGGCGTCGGCCTGCCCCCACGTCCGCGGTGCGATCGACGCCGCAACGCTCGCCGCCACCGCGCCGAGCAGCAGCCGGCGACGAGGCGAGACGCGCGCCATCGCCGCAGGCCTCCCGGCGCCGTGTCGGGTCATTCGTCGCAGCAGTTGACCAGCTTGTTCACGATATCCTGCAGGGTCCACGGTTTCTCCTTGGCCGCCGCCTGACGCAGCTCGGTCGTGTCGATGAGCTTGAGGCGCAAGGCCCAGAACATCGAGTACATCCGGTAGGCGCGCTCGAACATTGCCTTCGCCTCCGCCGCGTCGGTCGCGCGCAGCTTGGTGCCGACCTCGATCAGGCGCATCGTCGTCGCCAGCACATGCTTCGCGACGCACCACGTCTCGCCTTCGTGCTTGTCGATGAGCTTCGCGAGCAGTGCCTTGCGCGTGGATCGCACCTCGTCCAGCAGGTCGAAGTAGTGGTCGGCGCCCGTGCGCATCCCCGTGAAGAAGAAATGCTCCTCGAGGCTCACCAGATTCATCACCGCGAGGCTCAGATCCTCCTCGGCGGACAGATCGATGGCTCCCGCCCGCTTCACGCTCTCGATCCTCTCCAGCAGCGCTGCGAAGCCCGGTGGTGATGTCGTCATGGCGTTCCTTTACAGCGCGAAGACGAGCGAGCCGAGCCCGATCATCGCGAGCGCGCCGGCGAGACGCATCGATCGGTTCGCCCGCTTCTTCCACGCCTGCACCTTCTCGACGAGCGCCTTGTCGCCGGCGACGAGCAGGATGAGCACCAGCGGCAGGACGAAGACGAGGTTATAGAGGAACAGGTAGCCGAGCCCGACCGCACGCGTGGCCTGATCGTACAGAAGGCCGAGCACCATGAAGTAGGGGCCGCCGGTGCAGGGAACCTCGCACAGCCCGACCAGGCCGCCGAGCCCGAACGCCGCCGGGAGCGACGCCTTCTGCATCAACTGGGCCATCCGTTGATGGGCGGAGTGCGGAATGCCCAATCGCACCGGGAACGCCGGGACCCACTGGTTGGCGAGACCGAGCAGCCCGAGGCCGACCAGCGCCGCCGCCCCGACCTTGGTCATGAAGTGCGGGGTGGAGAACAGGTGCAACGTCTGCAGGATCCCCAGGCCGATCAGCAAATACACGGCGAAGATGCCGAGGATGTACACGCCGCCGATCCTCAGCACTCCGGAGCGATTCTTGCCGAGGGTGAACAGAAACGCGATCGTCACGATCAGAATCGAGAACGCGCACGGGTTGATGCTGTCGAGCAGTGCGGCGGTCAGGACCAGCGGCAGCAGCCATTGGCCTTCGTTCGACCAGCGCCACAGGGCCGCGGTCGCGACCTTCCCGGTCTGGAAGAAGACGATCGCAGCGACGAGGAGCGCGCCGAGGCCGACGACCCACGCGAGTCTCTTGGTCATGATCGGCTACGGCTTGACCATCGCCGTGAACGCGAGCTGGAGAGGGGCGCCGGCGTCGTTTTCGATGGTCACGTTCCGGTTGATCCGACCGAGGCCGGCGGGTCCGTGCGCCGCCGGATCGAACACGACCTCGACCTCCGCCAGCTCGCCCGGCGCGAGCCGCTCGCTGATCTTCGGAATCGGCGCATGCCCGGGCATGCCGAACGGTCCGCGCCTTCCCGAAGCGGTGATGAGGGTGGCTTCCGTGCACATGCACGAGGTGCTGAGCTGCGTGATCGTCAGCGGTTCCTTGCCGACGTTGCCGATGGTGTAGCTGCGCGTCACCTTGCCCGCCGCCATCGACACCGTGCCCAAATTGTAGAAAGGCATTTCGGCGGCGAGCGCGCTGCCGGCGGCCGATTGCGGGGTCGGGCTCGAGGCGTGGTGCGGGTCGGCGGGCTGCGCGAGGCTCGGCGGCGCGCCGTAGATCCCGACCGCACCGACGGCCACAGCGACCAGACCATAGAGCAGCGTGTGCCGGGATGCGCGCTTCGACGTTGCGACGTCAGTGATTTGCGCCTTCCTGGAAAGTCCCTGCGTATTGCTATCGTGCTGGCGTGACATGGTCGATGGCTCCTTGATGTTCAACTCGATGGATTGGCCGAGGCCGACGGCGTGCGTTCACTGCGTCGACCATTGGAAGGTCCGGGGCTGCGCTTCCGCGGCGCGCTGAATCCGCACTTCGATCGTTGGCGGCGTCGGTGACAGCGGCGCGAAGCGAAGCACGCCCTTGCGATGGTGTCCTCCCGGGGCATCGCCCTCCCAACCGATCGCCGGTTGAGGCTTGCCCGCGGCGTCGACGAGCACGGCCTCGGCGGCGAGATCGTCGCCGAGATTCTGGCTGTGGGTATTGAGCTCGACCGAGAACGTCCACTCGCTCGCCGTCGCGGCGACCTCCAACGGCGTCACCTGGATGCCAACGCCGGCATCCTGCGAGCGTTGCGGGCCGAGCTCGGCCGCTTGCGAAGGCAGAGCTGCGAGCAGCGAAGCACTCGCCGCGGCGATGAACAACGATTTGATAGTCAGACTGCGCATGGTGTGCTCCTTGATCAATTTCCACGCTATCGGCACCGTGGGCCGGCGCTGCGCGCCTTAAGCGATCTGCGTTCGCGGCGACTCGCCGCTCGGGGAGAGCGCGAGCCTCGCTCGCGGGCTCCTCGCGGGAAACTCGGGAGAGGCGGCTCGCGCGGCGCCGCGTTGCGGCGGTGCCACGCCGCGGAGCGCGAAAGCGCGCTCCTGGCGAGGCGATCAGAGTCGCAGGCGCCCGGAGGTGGAGAGCAACGATGGCGCGCCGCGTACCGGTTCGCCACGGATCGGCCGCGCGGGCTTAGCCGCCGGCATGAGCATCAAGGACGCCATGCTCGGCGCGGCGCCCGAATGGACCGAGCTGTCGGACGACGCCGCCGCAGCCGGATGATGCGGCGAAGCGATTTGCGTCGCGCAGATCTCGGCGACATGGTAGCCGTCGTGTGCCGGCGCGCTCGGCGCCGATGGCAAGCAGGCTGCGGAGCTCGACGCGCATGCTTCGCCGGCGAACGCCACCCGGGCGAAAATGAAAAACCCGAGCGTGCCCAGAAGCAGCGCCGTTCGAAGCGCGGCCGAGCAGCTACCCGTCGGCTTGTTCCTGAAGCTCATTTGGGCCCAATGATAGGGGGCCCGCCTATGACGCTGTCTTGACCTGCATCAAGCTCCGGCGAGCGGGCGTGACGCTCATCGCCCGAATCGAGCCGCTCGTCACGAGAGACGGCCCCGCGCTCGACCAGCACGATCCCAACCACCGTAAGCAACAGCCCCACGAGGGCGGCGAGACCGGGACGCTCGCCGAAGAACGCGACCCCCAGCGCGAAGCCCATGAACGACGTGAGGAAGGTGAAAGCATTGGCGCGGTTGAGCGAGATGCGTCCCAGGAGCGTGAACCAGAGCCAGTAGGCGAGCGCGGTGCCGAGCAGAGCAAGCCCCAGCAGACTCGCCACGAAAAGCGGCGACCACACGATGGCCGCAGGCTGCTCGCGCCACGTCGCTGCCACGGCGAGCGGAACCGCGCCGA
>DASVPH010000123.1:0-33811 GCA_036382945.1 Casimicrobiaceae bacterium | reverse complement strand
GTTCCTCGTGCACTCGCTAACCGGAAGTCTGCGGGCGACGGCTGCGGGGAGCGCGCGATCGTCCTCTGCAGCGGCAAGAACGACGCACCGCCCTCCGACACGCATGAGGCTCAGCCGCGGCGAATCGCATCTGGATTGGCCTCGTCGGACACGATCCGGCCGTCGACCAGCTCGATGATGCGGTCGCAGCGCCGCGCCAGGCGCGGGTCGTGGGTGACGATGAGAAAAGTCGTGCGGCTCGTTTCGTTGACGCTGCGCAGGAGATCGAACACGCCGTCCGCGGCCTTGGTGTCCAGATTGCCGCTGGGCTCGTCGGCCAGCACCAGCACGGGATTCATCGCCAGCGCGCGCGCGATCGCCACCCGCTGCTGCTGCCCACCGGAAATGTCGTTCGCCCGGTGATTTCGCCAGGGCGTGAGCCCCACCTGGTCGAGGAGCATCTCCGCGGTGTGGTGCATCTCGTCGTCGGGCCGTCCCCGCGCGGCGAGAATGGGCATCAGGACGTTCTCGAGCGCCGTGAACTCGGGCAGCAGATGGTGGTACTGGAAGACGAAACCGATCGAGCGGCCGCGCAGGCGCGTGCGCTCGGCTTCGTCGAGTTCGCTCGTGTCCTGACCTTCGATCACGACGCGCCCGCCGGTCGGCCGGTCGAGCAGGCCGATGACGTTGAGCAGCGTGCTCTTGCCCGAGCCGGACGGGCCGATCAGCGCCGCGAACTCGCCGCGTTGGAGCGCGAGATCGATGCCGTGCAGAACTTCGGCCTCGACCACCGTGCCGACACCGTAGGACTTGTGCACGCCTTGCAGGCGCAGCGTTGCGGGAGGTTGCGGTTCAGCCACGGATGGCCACCACCGGATCCAGCCGCGAGGCGCGCAGGGCGGGCGCCATCGCGGCGAGGACCCCCACCAGGGTTGCGCCTGCGGTGGAGACCAGGAAAAGCGCGGGTTCCATCTCGATGATGAACAGCGGCGTGCCGTCGGGATTGACCGCGATGCTGCGGAACACGAGCAGAAAGCCCCAGGCGAACAGCGAGCCGAGGAGCGAGCCCGCGAGCGCCATGAAGCCCCCCTGGATCAGGAACAGGCGCAGAATCTGTCCGCGCGCCGTTCCCATCGCGCGGAGGATGCCGATCTCGGCGGACTTTTGCACCACGGAGACGATGAGCACGCTGGCGATGCCCAGCGCGACGGTGAGCCCGACGAACACCCGGATCAAGGTGTTGGTGATGATCTGCGCCGACATCGCGGTGAAGAACTGCGCGTTGGTCTTGATCCAGCTATCGGCCTCCTGGCCGGTCTCGGCCTGGATCGCCTGCGCGGTCGTCTCCGCCGCGAACGGATCGCGCACCTTCACCTCGAGGCTGGAAACGCCGCCGATGAGATCGAGCAGGCTCTGCGCCGTGCGCAGCGCGATGTAGACATTGCGCTCGTTGACGCTCTTGTTGCCGAAATCGAAGAGGCCGGTGATGTCGAGCGTCGCCGACGCCCCGGAGGCCGTGGTGAGCCGCAGCTTGTCGCCGACACTCGCCCCGAGGTCCTTGGCGAGCTCGGTGCCGATGACGATGTCGGAGCTGCCCAGGGCGAGCTCGCCTGCGGTGATCTTGTCCAGCAGCGCGATCACGCCGAGGTAGCTCTCCGGCTCGATGCCGGTGATGCTCACCGACCGGTTCGCGTCCCCGCGCAGCGCGAAGCCGGGACCGGAGACGACCGGGGTCACGCCGACCACCTCGGGGAGCCGCTCGACCTGGGCACGTACCTTCTGCCATTGATCGATGGAGCGCAATTGTTGCGAGCGCGGCTGGACGAGCGAGGCCACTTGCGCGGCTTCGCTCGCGCGCAGCGGCCGCGCGACCTGATCGGGCGCGACGACCACGATCGGCGCCTGGTAGTTGAGAGTGCGCCGCACGATGTTGCCCTGGAGTCCCGCGAGCGCGGCCGACATGAAGATGATCACGCCGCCGCCCAGGCCCACCCCGAAGATGATGAGCAGCGTCTGCATCAACCCCTCGCGCATGAAGCGGAAGGCGGCAATGGCCTCGAATGGGAGCAAGCGGTTCACCGACAGCCAACCCTATGCGCGCACGGCACGCACGCGTTGTCCCTCCTTGATCGCCGGGTTGCTCGCGGGAACGAGCCGGTCCCCCGGCCCGACACCGGCGAGGACCTCGAGCCGGGTATCGCCGCGCAGCCCCACTTTGATCGGCTGGCGCACCGCCGTGCGGCCTTTGATGGCGAGCACCCAGGGCTGAGCGCTCGTCACATCGTGTACCGCATCGGTCGGCACGATCACCGTGTTGGCAGCGCGCGCCACTTCGATGTCCACCGACACCGTCATGTCCTGCCGCAAATACGCCGGCGGGTCGGGCACCTTGAGCTTGACCTCGACCGCACCGCGCACGGCATCGACCCCGGGATTGATGTAGAAGAGCTCGGCGGCAAAGCGCTTCCCCGGATAGGCGTCCGCCGAGCCCAGCGCCTTCTGCCCGAGCGCGAGGCGCGACAGGTTCTTCTCGTCGATCAGCAGGTCGATCTCGGTTTCTCCGGCGGGTGCGAGCACCATCAGCTCCTTGCCGGGCTGCACGACGTTGCCGGCCTCGACGTCGCGACCGATCAGCACGCCGTCGACCGTGGCTCGGACCATCGTCTGGTCGAGGCGCACTCGAGCGGCCTTGAGGCTCGCACGCGCCTGCTCGAGCGCGCTCAGCGCCAGCGCGTAGTCGCTGCCGCGCGGGCTGTTGGTCTGGACCTGCAACTGTGCGGCCTCGAGCTGGCTCTCGGCGACATCGAGATTGCGCCGGGCGTCGTCGAGCGCGGACGGACTGATGAAACCTTTCGCTTCCAGCCCCTTGGTCCGCTCGTAAGCCTGGCGCGCCTGGGTCGCGTTCGCCTTGGCCTGTGCGAGCCCCTGCTCCGCCGCAGGCAGCCCCACTTCGCGGAGCTGACGAACCTTCGCCTCGGCTTGCGCGACCGCCGCCTGCGCCTGGGCCACCGCCGCGCGCTCGTCCTGGTCCTCGAGCTCGATCAGCACGTCGCCGCGACGCACGCTCTGCCCTTCCTCCACCGGCACGCGGGCGACCCGCTCGGTGATCACCGACCCGACCGAAACGCGCCGCGGCGTGATCACCCGCCCGCTCGCCACCACGGTCTGGACCAGGTCGCCGCGCGTCGCTTGGTAGGTTTCGACCGGAGTTCCGAAGATCAGGTTGCGCGCTGCAAGGCTCAACGCGGCCAAGGCAAGAAGCACGGCCACCGCCGGCTTGATCCAGCGTGCTTTGGGGACAACCGCGATTTTCATTTCCAGGACGTGAATCCGCGACTTCGGAACGGCTGCTGGCGCGGGCGGCGCTTAGCCTTCGACCGCTCGTTGCACCGTTTCCGTTGCTGTATAGAGGATGTTAACCATACAGCGGCGCACGCCGTTGACACAGGTCAAGCGAGGCACGCCTGTTCCGCCGGCGCCGGCAGCGAGCCTACCGGCGCGAAAGATAGCGGGCATCGTCGAACGTCGTGACCCAGGACGGCCGATAGACCACCAGCATCGTCGTCAGCATCCCCGTGATCGTCGCTTCGCCGAACCCGAGGTAGAGGAAATACGGGACGTACTCGCCAAAAACGATCCCGGCCGGCTGCCCTGCGCCAAGCACCACCGCGGTCGATGCGGCGATACCGACTGCAGCTAGAGCAATGCCGGAACCGAGGAACGATACCACGAAGAAAAAGATGAACACGTTCGGCGGCAACCACCGCTCGGACGCCCGCAATACGCCGCTCGTCACGAACATGGGAACGATGGCGACCAGCGTAGCGAGCGCGTAATTCGCCCAGGCCCCGTCGTGCACCACGATGAACAGAGCCGCGACCACCGCTGTTCCCAGAAGCGCGAGCTGCGGTCCGGCCAACAAGGTGAACAGCGATACGCCGAGCAGATGGAAGGTGAAGCCAAAGCCGACGCTTGCCCTGAGCTGCCACAACAACAGCAGGCACAGGATGGTTCCCGCCCAGACATGGGATTGCTCATTGTCCGCCAGGCGCCGCCACGGCGCGGTCCATGCCGCCCACGCCGCGATGGGCACGAGCAGGGCTGCGGCAGCCCAGCGCCAGAGCGGCGGAAAGGTCGCCTCGATCAGATCCATTGCCGTGCCACTTCCACTTGTCGGGCGTGCCCGCCGGCCTATCCGCCGAACACCAGCAGGCCCCGCGGATCCTTGGTGATCGCGACCGAAACAATGTAGCCGAAAGTGAGCAGCGCGGCGACCCACGCGAGCGCGCGAACGCGCTTCGTCTGCCCCCGCTTGAGCGCGATACTGCCGAGCACGATATAGACGATCAGTCCAACCAGCTTGGCGGCGAGCCACGGGACGACGAACGGTGAGACCCGGAGCATCCACACCAGACCGAGCGCCGAAGCGAGCAGCACGGTGTCGACCACGTGGGGCAGCGTCCTCGCCGCACGGGTGCGGATCCACGCCGCATCGCCGAGCATTCCCAGCCCTCGCGCGAGGAAGCCGGTGAGCGACAGGACAACCGCGGACTGATGGATGAGCTTGAGTGTGGCGTAGTCCATGGGAGCGTCGCTCAGGCCAATCGGCCGTCGAGAGGCGCGCCGCAGGCGCGGACACGCGCCGGCGGTGCCGCCGGCCGTCCTGCACCCCATGGGCCGGCTTGGTTCATGATTTCCCGCCGCTATTATCGATCATGCGCGTACCTGAGAAGAGTGAGTTCGCGCGGCCCGCCATCCCGTCCCGAACGAGCGGTATGCCCGCGGATACAGATTTCTGTATCATCGGGTGGGATGAAAACGACGCTCGACCTCCGCGACGATCTGCCGGCGCGGACCAAGGCATTGGCCGCCAAGGAGCGCACCTCTCTCACCCCGATTATCGCAGGCGTTTGTTACCGCCCCCCGATCTTAGGGTGCTCCCGACCGTGCGCTCGTAACAACGCATCGATCGCGCGATGACCTTGACCGCCGATGACCATCGACGCCGACTTCGCTGAACTGAAGCAACGTCTGAAGACGATCGAGGATCTGCGCAACGCCGAAAAACTCCTCGTCTGGGACCAGGCCACGTACATGCCGTCCGGCGGGGCCGAGGCGCGCGGCCGGCAGCTTGGCCTGCTCAGCAGCCTCGCTCACGAGCGGCTCACCGATCCCGCGCTGGGGCGGCTGCTGGATTCGGTCGCCACGTGGGCCGAAGCGCAGAGCCCCGACTCCGACGCGGCGGCGCTCGTTCGCGTCGCACGCCGCGACTACGGGCGCGCGACGCGCGTGCCTTCTGCGTTCGTGCACCGGCTCGCCGAGCATACCGCCGCCACCTACCACGCGTGGCAGCACGCGCGTCCCGCGGACGATTTCGCCGCGGTGCGACCGCTGCTCGAGAAGACCGTTGGCTTGAGCCGCGAGCTTGCCGCGTTCTACCCGGGCTCTGCGCACCCGTGCGACCCGCTGATCGATCGGGCCGAGGAAGGCATGACCGTGGAGGCCGTGCGCGCGATCTTCGGCGAGCTGCGACCGCAGCTCCTGGCCCTGCTGGCGGCCATCCGCGCGCGCCCCGAGCCGGAGGATCGTTGCCTCAGCGGCGATTTCCCGGAGGCCGCCCAACGCGCCTTCGCCGAAGCGGTCGTCCGCGCGTTCGGTTACGACTTCACCCGCGGGCGGAACGACCGGACCGCGCACCCCTTCATGATCAAGCTCGGTCGCGGCGATGTTCGCATCACCACCCGCTACCGCGCCGATTCGCTGGCCGACGGCTTGTTCTCGACGCTGCACGAGGCCGGGCATGCGATGTACGAGCAAGGTATCGACGAGGCGCTCGACGGCACGCCGCTGTATCAAGGAACGACATGGGGTGTGCACGAAAGCCAGTCCCGGCTCTGGGAGAACCTGGTCGGCCGCAGCCTGCCGTTTTGGCGCCGCTGGTACGCGCCTCTTCAGGCGGCCTTTCCGCACGCCCTCGACGGCGTGGCCCTCGAGACCTTTCACCGCGCGATCAACAAGGTTGCGCCGTCGCTCATTCGCACCGACGCCGACGAAGTCACCTACAACCTGCACGTCATGCTGCGCTTCGATCTCGAGCTCGCAATGCTCGAGGGAAAACTGAAGGTTGCCGATCTCCCCGACGCGTGGCGGGCGCGGATGCAAAGCGATCTCGGCGTGACACCGCCCGATGACCGTGACGGCGCGCTCCAGGACATGCACTGGTACACCGGTGTCGTCGGCGGCCAGTTCCAGAGCTACACCCTGGGCAACATCATGAGCGCGCAGTTCTTCGCCGCGGCCCGGCGCGATCTCGGTGACCCGGACGCGCAGATGGCCGCCGGCGAGTTCGCTCCGCTGCGCCGCTGGCTGACCGAGCGCATCTACCGCCACGGGCGCAAGTTCACCGCCAGGGAGACGGTGGAGCGCGCGACCGGCCAGCCGCTGTCGATCGCGCCGTACGTCGCCTACCTCGACGCGAAATATCGGGCGTTGTACGACCTGTCGTGAACGTTAGGCCCGTCGGTCAGGCCGGCGCCGGCGGCCCTTCGAGCGCTCTCGGCACCACCCTGAACAGCGCGATCCGCCGCTCGAGCAGCCGCACCGCCGTTGGGCCCATGCGTAGGGGCGGTCCGCGTTCCTTGTTCTAGGAATCGAACGATGCAGCCGTTTCCCAAGGATATCTTCACCGAGCCCGAGCCCGACGCGCAGACGCTGCGCAACCTCGGTCCGCTCGCGCCCATGGCCGGTATCTGGGAAGGCCGCCGGGGGGTCGACGTGCACCCGGCTGCGGAAGGCACCGAGGAGAACATCTACATCGAGCGCATCGAGCTGCAGCCGATCGACGCCCAGACCAACGGCCCGCAGCTCTTCTACGGCCTGCGCTACCACACGCGCATCGTGAAGCCCGATGAAGTCGAGACCTTTCACGACCAGGTCGGTTACTGGCTCTGGGAACCGGCGACCGGCACGGTTCTGCTGACGCTCGCCATACCGCGCGGCCAGATCGCGATGGCCATGGGCGCGGCCACGCCCGACGCGAAGAGCTTCGAGCTCGTTGCGCAGCGCGGCTCGACGGTGAACGGCATCTGCTCGAATCCGTTCCTGGAGCACGCCTTCCGGACGACCGAGTACCGGATCCGCGTGACGATCCACTCCGAGACGAGCTGGTCGTACGAACAGGACACGATTCTCCTCGTGCGCGATCGGCCCGAGCCCTTCCATCACACCGACCGCAACACGCTGCACAAGATCGGCAAGCCGACGCCCAACCCGACCGCGCGCGAAAATCCGTAGGATCGGCGTCGGGCTGTTGCCGGCGTCGGATGCGTGGGCTTTCCTCCGATCTGACTTCACGCAGGACGACGCGAGCCGCGAAGCCTGGCCCCTCGGGTCGCGCTGTGGTTGCCGGACTTCGCGAATTCCCCCATCCGCTGAAGCCACGGTGCGGGGCAAATCGTTGCCGGAACCGGGTCCGGTAGCGTCTGTCTCAGTAAAAGAGCGTTCACTGGACGGAGGCTTTTCTGCCCGTTGCCGAGATTCTCGAGGAGCAAGGCTTCGCTCTGACGAGCGTCGACAAGGCGATCCAGTGGGCGCGGTCGGGATCGCTGTGGCCGATGGCCTTCGGGCTCGCCTGCTGCGCGGTCGAGATGATGCACGCGGCGTGCGCCCGCTACGATCTCGACCGCTTCGGCATCGTGTTTCGTCCGAGCCCCCGTCAGTCGGACCTCATGATCGTGTCGGGCACCCTGTGCAACAAGATGGCGCCGGCGCTGCGCAAGGTCTACGACCAGATGCCCGAGCCACGCTGGGTGATCTCGATGGGTTCCTGCGCCAACGGCGGCGGCTACTATCACTACTCGTACTCGGTGGTCCGCGGCTGCGACCGGATCATTCCCGTCGACGTCTACGTGCCGGGTTGTCCGCCGACCGCCGAGCAGCTCCTCTACGGCATCCTCCAGCTCCAGAACAAGATCTGGCGCACGCAGACGATCGCGCGCTAGCGTCGCTCGTCGTTCACCTGCACCGTGCCGTTCTCGACTCGCACTGCGAAGGTCGCGACCGGCTCGTACGCAGGCGGGGTCAACGCCTCGCCGGTGACGATCGAGAACCGCGCGCCGTGGCGCGGGCACTGGACCTCGGTCCCCTCGAGCGTGCCGCCGGAAAGGATGCCGCCGTCGTGCGTGCAGACGTCCTCCAGTGCGTAATACGTCCCGCCGACGTTGAACACCACGATCGGCGTGTCGGCGACCTCCACGCTGCGCCACGATCCGGGCGGCAGCTCGTCGGCTCGCGCGACGTCGATCCACGCGCTCATTCGTGCACCCCCACGCTTGCGGCCGCATTGGCCAATTCGGCCGCTGCGCTGCCCCCACAAGCGGGGGCGCAATTCGCGCCTTGGGGCGGCCCAGCGGCGCTCATCTCAAAGCATTCCCAGCTCGAGTCGCACGGCTTCCGACATGCGCTCGCGCGACCACGGCGGATCCCACACGAGCTGCACGTCGGCATCGCTGACACCCGGAACGCTCCTCACCACCTGCTCCACCAGCGCCGGGAACGTTTGCGCCACGGGGCAGCCGGGCGCGGTCAGCGTCATGCATATCCGTACCGCACCTGCGGCGTCGACCGTCATCTCGTAGATTAGCCCGAGGTCGTAGATGTTGACCGGGATTTCCGGGTCGTGGATGGTGCGCAGCGCCGCGATGACCTCGCGCTCGAGCGCGCCGATGTCGTCCGGAGCGGCAGGCTCCGGCTCACGGCTCGCCGCGCGCTCATCGGGTTGCCGCAGCCAGTCGTAGAGGCCCTTCGTATCGTCGTCAGGCGTTCGATGCTTGGCGTTATCGCTCATGATGTACTCAGCTATTCGGTCGAAACCGGCTCGCGCGCTCCCGCGAGCGCGGCGCGCAGCGTATGCCAGGCGAGCGTGGCGCACTTCACGCGCACCGGAAATTCCCGCACGCCCGCGAGCGCTTCGAGCTTGCCGAGGCTCGCGTGCGCCGCGCCGTCGTCGCGCATAACGAGATCGCGGAAGCGCTCGAACAGCGCTTCGGCTTCGCGCTCGGTCTTGCCCTTGATGCTCTCGGTAAGCAGCGACGCGGACGCGGTCGAGATGGCGCAGCCCGTTCCCTCGAAGCTCGCCTCCTCGATCGTCCCGTCCTTCACCCGGACGTGGAGCGTCAGCCGGTCGCCGCACAGCGGATTGAATCCCTCCGCGCGGCGATTGGCATCGGCCAGCGCGCCGTAGTTCCGCGGTCGCCGATAATGGTCGAGGATCACGTCCTGGTAGAGGTCGCGCAGCTCGCTCATCGCGGAAAAAGCTCCCGCACCTTGCCCAAGCCGTCGAACAGCGCCTCGACGTCCTCGGGGGTGTTGTACAGGGCGAAGGACGCGCGCGCCGTCGCGGCGACGCCGAAACGGTCCATCACCGGCATCGCGCAATGATGACCGGCGCGGATGGCGATGCCTTCGTGGTCCAGAATCGTCCCGATCTCGTGCGCATGCACGCCGTCGAGCGTGAACGACAGGATGCCGGCCTTGTCGCGCGCGGTGCCGATCAACCGCAAGCCCGGAACCTCGCCGGCCCGGCGCGTCGCGTCGCGCAGAAGCTCGCGCTCGTGCGCGGCGATCGCATTGAGGCCGATCGCACCGACGTAGTCGATCGCGGCGCCAAGGCCGATCGCGCCGGCGATGTTGGGCGTTCCCGCCTCGAACTTGAATGGAAGCGCGTTGTACGAGGTCTTGGCGAACGTGACCCGGCTGATCATCTCGCCCCCGCCCTGGTATGGCGGCATGGCGTCGAGCAGCGCCGCCTTGCCGTAGAGCACGCCGATGCCGGTCGGAGCGTAGAGCTTGTGCCCGGACAGCGCATAGAAATCGCAATCGAGGGCCTGCACGTCGACCGCGAGATGGGGTGCGGCCTGCGCGCCGTCGACCACCACCCGCGCCCCTGCCGCATGCGCGAGCTCGATCAGCCGCGGCAGCGGGTTGATCGTACCGAGCGCGTTGGAGACATGCGCGAGCGCAACGAGCTTGGTGTGCGCGCCGAGGAGCCGTTCGAAGGCATCGAGCCGAAGCTTGCCCGCGTCGTCGATCGGCGCCACCCGCAGCAGCGCGCCGGTGTGCTCGCACAGGAGCTGCCACGGCACGATGTTGGAGTGGTGCTCCATCTCGGTGAGCAGGATCTCGTCGCCAGCTCGCAAGCGGCTGCGACCGTAGCTCTGCGCGACAAGGTTGATCGCCTCTGTCGCGCCGCGCACGAACACGATCTCGCGGGCGCTCGCCGCGTTCAAGAAAGCGCGCGCCTTCTCGCGTGCCGCCTCGTAGGCCTCGGTCGCGCGCCTGCTCAGCTCGTGAATGCCGCGATGGACGTTGGCGTTCGAGGTCTCGTAGTAGCGAACCTCGCAGTCGATAACCGAGCGCGGCTTCTGTGCGGTCGCCGCGTTGTCGAGGTAGATCAACGGCCGGCCGTGAACTGTCTGGTCGAGTGCAGGGAAGTCTTCGCGCCAGCGCTTCGCATCGAAGCGCGGCTGGGCCGCCGGCACGGCTGGGAGCTCGGATGCGCTCGTCTTCATAGCCATGTTTCCGTCGCCGAGGCCGCGACCGCGCCCGGCAGGCGCGCCGCCAGCAGCGCGCGCATCCGCTCGCGCAGCGGCGCGATCCCGCAGCGTCCGACGATCTCGTCGGCGAAGGCGAAGATCAGCACGTCCCGTGCCGCGCGCTCGTCCACGCCGCGCGAGCGCAGGTAGAAGAGCTGCTGCTCGTCGAGCGCGCCGACCGTCGCGCCGTGGCTGCATTTCACGTCGTCGGCGTAGATTTCGAGCTGCGGCTTGGTGTCGACCTCGGCTTCATCCGACAGCAGCAAATTGCGGTTCGACTGGTGGGCGTCGGTTTTCTGCGCGTCGGGTCGAACGATCACCCTGCCGTTGAACACCGCGCGCGCGGCGCCGTCGAGCACGCCCCGGTACCATTCGCGGCTGACGCCATGGGGCTTCGCGTGGTCGATGCAGGTGTGGTGGTCGACGTGTTGCCGGCCGGCGACGACGTAGAGCCCGTTGAGGGTGGCTTCGCATCCGGGAGCCTCGAGTCGGGTGCGGATGCCGGTCCGGGACAGCGCCGCGCCGAGGGCGAACGAGCAGGACACGAAGCGACTGTCCGCGCGCTGGCGCACGTCGATCGCCGCGATGTGGAACGCGCGCGGCGCTTCCTGCTGCAGCTTGCAGTGCTCGACCTGCGCGCCCGGCTCGACGACGATGCGCGTCAGCGCATTGGTGAAGGAGGCCACCTCGCCTATGCCCACATGGTGCTCGATGATCGATGCCCGCGAGCCCGCCCCCGCGTATACGAGGGTGCGCGGGTAGGTAACCGCGTCGGTTTCGGTCGTGATGAAGAGCAGATGGATCGGCGCCTCGAGCGTCGTGCCGGTGCCGAGGTCGATATAGCCGCCGTCGGCCCAGAACGCGGCGTTGAGCGCAGCGAAGCCGTTGTCGATCGCTTCCTCCGCGTCCGACAGCAACGGCTCGAGCCGCTCGCCATCTTCGACCAGCGCGGCCGCGAGGCTTCCAATGCGCGCGCCGCCGGGTAGCCCGTCGAGGTCCGACAGCGCGGCCTCAAAGCGGCCGTTGACGAACACTAGCCGCCGGCTGCCGTGCAGCGCGAGTCCGCCGAGCTGAGCCGCGTTCACAACGACGGCCGACGGCGGCGCGGGCTTGAGCACGCGCTTCTCGAGGGCAGTCACGCGGGTGTACTTCCAGTCCTCGTCCCGCGTTGTCGGAAACCCGAGCGCGTCGAAGCGCTCGAGCGCCCTGCGGCGAGCCTGGGCAAGCCACGGCAGCGTCCGGCCCGGAAGGCTCGGCTCGAGCGCCTCGAGCTCGCGCCGATAGCGGCTGCGAGGGTCGGCGCTCGGCGCAGCGGCTGCAATGCTCATCGCGGTTCGCGCCCCTTGGCCACCACGATCTTGCGCAACCAGAAGCGCCGGTTGCGGCGAAATTGCGGCGCAGGATGGTACGCGGGGGGCCTCTCCGGCGTCACGCCGATGAGCGATCCGCGTGCGGCTTGGCCCTCGGTTGCAGACGACCGCGGACGCCCCCGCGGGGCGTATGCCTTCGCGGTCTTCACCGGAATCCGATAGAAGCTGGCTTTGCTCATTGCGTTCCTGTTGCCGATGGTTGGGCGAGCGCTTCCGCTTCCAGCCAGCCGTAACCGCGCCGCTCGAGCTCACGCGCCAGCGCCGGCCCGCCGGACCGGACGATGCGTCCGTTGAGCAGCACATGCACCGTGTCGGGAACCACGTAGTTGAGCAGCCGTTGATAGTGCGTGACCAGCACGATGGCGCGCTCCGGGCTGCGCATCGCATTCACGCCGTCGGCGACGGTCTTCAGCGCGTCGATGTCGAGTCCCGAATCGGTCTCATCGAGGATGGCGAGCCGGGGCTCGAGGACGGCCATCTGCACGATCTCGTTGCGCTTCTTCTCGCCGCCGGAGAACCCTTCGTTCACGCCGCGGTTCATCAGGCTCCGATCCATGCCCATCGCTTCGAGCTTGCCCTTGACGCGGGCAAGAAAGTCGATGGCGTCGAGCTCCGGTTCGTTGCGGTGCTTGCGGATGGCGTTGAAGGCCGACCGCAACAGATAGACGTTGCTCACGCCGGGAATCTCCACCGGATACTGGAAGGCGAGGAACACGCCTTCGCGCGCTCGCTCCTCGGGCGCCATCGCCAGCAAGTCACGCCCCCGGTACCTCACCTCTCCCGCGGTCACCGTGAACGTTTCGCGGCCCGCCAGCACCTGCGCCAACGTGCTCTTGCCCGAGCCGTTCGGTCCCATGATCGCGTGCACCTCACCCGCGGCGACGCCGAGATCGACGCCGCGGAGGATCGGCTTGCCGTCGACTTCGACGTGCAGATCGCGGATCTCGAGCATGGCCGCCCCGTCGTTGACGTCGCGCTGAGGCATCAGCCCACGCTTCCCTCGAGGCTCACCCCGAGGAGCTTCTGCGCCTCGACGGCGAACTCCATCGGCAGCTCCTTGAAGACCTCCTTGCAGAAGCCGTTGACGATCATCGACACCGCGTCTTCGGGCGAGAGGCCGCGCTGCCTGCAGTAGAAGAGCTGATCCTCGCCGATGCGCGAGGTCGAGGCCTCGTGCTCGACCTTGGCGCTCGGATGCTTCACCTCGATGTACGGAAAAGTGTGCGCGGCGCAGCGCTCGCCGAGCAGCAGCGAATCGCATTGGGTGTAGTTGCGGGCACCGACGGCGCTCTTCGCCACTTTCACCAGTCCGCGATAGGTATTGCGTCCGTGTCCGGCGGCGATGCCCTTGGACAGAATCGTGCTGCGCGTGTTGCGGCCGAGGTGCGTCATCTTGCTGCCGGTGTCGGCCTGCTGATGATGGTTGGTGAGCGCGACCGAGTAGAACTCGCCCACCGCGTTGTCCCCCTGCAGCACCACGCTCGGATACTTCCAGGTGATCGCCGACCCGGTCTCGACCTGCGTCCAGGAGATGCGCGAGTTCGCCTCGCGGCAATCGCCGCGCTTGGTGACGAAGTTGTAGATGCCGCCCCGGCCTTCGCGGTCGCCGGGGTACCAGTTCTGCACGGTGGCGTAGCGGATCTGCGCGCCCTCGAGCGCGACGAGCTCGACCACCGCGGCATGAAGCTGGTTCTCGTCGCGCATCGGCGCCGTGCAGCCTTCGAGATAGCTCACGTACGAGCCGCGATCGGCGATGATCAGCGTGCGCTCGAACTGGCCGGTGTCTCGCGCGTTGATGCGGAAATAGGTCGACAACTCGACCGGGCAGCGCACGCCCGGCGGCACGTAGCAGAACGAGCCGTCGCTGAAGACCGCCGAATTGAGCGTCGCGAAGAAGTTGTCGGTGTACGGCACGACCGACCCGAGGTAGCGCCGGACCAGCTCCGGATGCTTCTGCACGGCTTCGGAAAACGAGCAGAAGATGATGCCGAGCTGCGCGAGCTTGTCCTTGAACGTGGTGGCGACCGAAACGCTGTCGAACACCGCGTCGACGGCGACACCGGCCAGGATCTCGCGCTCCTGGAGCGGCACGCCCAGCTTCTCGTAGGTCTTGAGCAGCTCCGGATCGATCTCGGCGAGGCTTCGCGGTCCGCCCTTCTTCGCTTTCGGCGCCGAATAGTAGACGATGTTCTGGTAGTCGATCGGCGGGTGCTCGACCGTTGCCCAGTGCGGCTCGGTCATCGTGAGCCAGTGGCGGTACGCTTTGAGCCGCCATTCGAGCATGAACTCCGGCTCGGCTTTCTTAGCGGAAACAAGCCGGATCACTTCCTCGCTGAGGCCTTTGGGCACGACATCGGTTTCCACCGCGGTGAAGAACCCGTGCCGGTACGGGCGTTCGACCAGAGTCTCAAGAATATTGCTCATATCATTGATAATACTAACGGTATCATCGGGTTCCAGTCCGATAATTCCGGATACTCTAATGTTTTAGTCAGGTATTCTACCACGGAGTTCGAAGGAGGGGCTGGGACACACGGGGCAGCCTGCGAAGCGGCCACCAAGGCGTGGCGGCAATGTGGTCGGAGCGATCAGCAATCGATGCGTTCCGCCGACAGGGAATGGATTGCGGCCGCGCGGTCGGCGACTACCGCGCGCGGCAGCAGCTCGTTGCCGGGAGCGCCGGGACCAAGCTCAGCGTATCCGCCGTGCGAGCGTCAGGACGATTCGGCCGGATTCCGGATCCGGGAGATGACCGGCGCCGAGCCCAGGCGAGGGTCAGGGCCTTGTACCCTCGACAACACCCCTGCCGGACAAATGAATGCGCGCGAATTGCCCATAGCTGTCGTTCAAGTCGAGCGCGATCTTGCCCGTGGTCCGGGTTCGCCCCCTGCCGATCTCGGCCAGCCGGTATTCGAAGCCTTTCGGCAGATCGATCCGGACGCGATGCTCCATCCCGGTCACCGGGTTGAGAATCGGCTCGCCGAACGATTCCAGCACGCCGGGAACGACGAATTTCGCCCGCCTGGCATCGACGTCGACGTCGAGCTCGATGGTCTCGAAGATCGGTTCGAGCTTGTTGGGGCACATCGCGCTGAATACCCACCACATCGTGGCCATTTCTTGCGTTTCCTGGCCGCTCATGATCTTGATCAGCGCTTCACGCTGCTCTCGGTCGGCGCGCTTGTCGACGATGAGCTGCATGGTGCCGTTCCCCTCGTGCACCGCACCCGGCCACTGGTAGACGCCCCCGGCGCGCAGTCCGTCGAGCTTGACCTCGCCGAAGTGTCCCGCGTCGATCTGAAAGCTCCCGGCGGCAGCGCAAAAGCCGTGCGTCGGTCGCGCATTGAACTGGCACGGACAGGCATAGGAGCAATTGCAGTTGGCGTATTCCTTACCCTTGATTTCCCACTCGACCATAGCCACCTCCTCCTCGAGGCTTTCCAATTTCGCATCTGCGCTCGGCACAGGATGCGCTCCGCTGAGACGCGTTGTAAGCTCACGATTCGGTATTGTCAACGGCCTGCGGCCCCGGGTCGCGCACCCGCATGAAAGACAGCCATGCCGCTTGGTTCGCCGGCGACCGCGCGCTCACGATCGGTGCCCTGGTCGCACTGAGCGCTTTGGCCTGGGCCTACGTGCTGTATCTGGCGTGGGGCATGGCGCACATGGAGGTCGGCGCCGGGATGGCGATCATGCCGCGCATGGCGTCATGGCAGGCAGTGGACCTCGCGCTGGTATTTGCAATGTGGGCGATCATGATGGTCGCGACGATGCTGCCCTCCGCGGCGCCGATGCTGTTGACCTTCGCCGCGCTCAGTCGGAAGCTGAGCCCGCCGCGGCCACGCAGCGAGCTGGTCGCGTTCGCCGGCGGCTACGTCGCCGTCTGGACCGGGTTCAGCCTGCTCGCCATGCTTGCGCAGTGGGGCCTGCTCGAAGCGCGGCTGGTTTCCCCGGCGATGCAGGCCTCGACCCGGTGGCTGAGCGGAGCGCTGCTACTGGCGGCGGGCCTCTACCAGTGGACGCCCCTCAAGCAAGCCTGCCTCATCCGCTGCCGTTCCCCGCTCGCGTTTCTCGCCGCGGAATGGCGCAAAGGGCAGCGCGGCGCTCTCGTCATGGGCGTGCGGCACGGCCTGTTCTGCCTGGGCTGCTGCTGGCTCGCGATGCTCCTGCTGTTCGTCCTCGGCGTCATGAACGTCGTCTGGATCGCGGCGCTCGCCGTGTTCATCCTCGCGGAGAAGACGCTGCCCGGGCGCTCTTGGCTGAGCGCCGGCGGGGGACTCGTTTTCAGCGTCTGGGGTTTTGGCCTGCTGGCGAGCGCTGCGGCCGGGTGGTGACCCGATTTGCGTGACTCTTCGCCGCGGGTTGCGCTAAAGCGCGGTGCCGGGCCCCCTCGGTCGGTCAGCTTGCCGCTTCGAGGTCGCCGATCACGGCATTCAAGAAGCGGGTGGCTTCGCCGCCGGTCACCACGCGATGGTCGAAGGTGAGCGAGAGCGGCAGGACGCGGTGCACCGCGGGCTTCCCGTCCACGGCCACGACCTCATCGCGGATGCGCCCTGCCCCGAGGATCGCGACCGTCGGTGGCATCACGATCGGCGCCGCGTATTTCGCCCCGATCATACCGAAGTTGGACAGCGTGATCGTGTAGCCGCGCAATTCCTCCGGCGGGATCTTGCGCGCGGTGACGTCCGCGCGCATCCGGTCGAGGCCGCGGCGCAAGTCCTGCGCGTCGCGATTGGCCACGTCGCGCAACACCGGCACGAACAAGCCGTCGGGCGTATCGACGGCGATGCCGACGTCGATCTTCTTGAGCACGTGCCGCGTGCCCGCCGTGCTGTCGAACACGGCGTTGAGCTCGGGCGCCGCGCGGCAGCCTGCGACGATGGCGCGGATGAGGCGGATGGTGACGTCGATGCCTTGCGCCCAGCGATCGATGTCGGCGTCGTCCATCACGCTCGCCGCGGCGACCTCGCGCTGGGCGAGGGCCATGTTCTGCGCCATCGCCCGGCGCACGCCGCGCAGCGTCTCGGGCGGCCCCCATTCTTCCAGGAGCTTGGCGACGCGTTGGATGTCCTGGGTGGTGATCAGACCGTCGGCTCCGGACGGCGTTACCAGCGCGAGGTCCACGCCCAGGCGGTGCGCGAGCGCGCGCACCGCCGGCGTGGCCTTGATGCCCGGCGCGGCGTGGCCGACGCCGACCGCGGCTTCCGCGACGACGTCGCGGCCCACCGGCATGTGGCCGACGACCGTGCCCGCATCGGCCTCCTCCGTGCCCTCGAAGCCCACCAGCGGCGCGCCGACGCGCACCACGTCGTGCGGCTTGCCGTAGAGCTTCTCGACGCGGCCGGCCTGCGGCGAGGGAACCTCGACGATCGCCTTGTCGGTCTCCATCGAGACGAGCGGCTGGTCGGCGCGCACCTCGTCGCCCTCCTTGATGTGCCACTCGACGATCTCCGCCTCCTGCATGCCTTCGCCGAGATCGGGCAGCTTGAATATCTTCATGCGTGAACCTCCGTCATGCGTATTCGAGCGCTTTGCGCGCCGCCTCCAGGATGCGCTCGACGCTCGGCATGTACTGGTGTTCGAGGCGCGGCAGCGGCACGACGACGTCGTAGCCGGTGACGCGTTGTACGGGGGCGAGCAGCGACGTGAGTCCATGCTCGGCGAGCCCCGCGGCGATCTCGGCGCCGCAACCCACCGTGCGCGGCGCCTCGTGCACGATCACGCAGCGCCCCGTTTTCGCGACCGACTCGAGGATCACGGCGAGATCGAGGGGCTTCAGCGTCGCGACGTCGATCACCTCCGCCGACACCCCGGTGGCTGCGAGCGCGTCGGCGGCGGCCAGCGTCTCCTGCAACATCGCGCCCCAGCTCACCAGCGTGAGGTCGCTGCCTTCGCGCAGCACGAAGCAGGCATCGAGCGGCAGCGCCTCGCCGTTGTCCTCCACCTCCTGCTTGAACAAGCGGTACAGGCGCGTCGGCTCGAAGAAGATCACCGGATCGGGATCGCGGATCGCGGCGAGCAGCAGGCCATACGCCCGCGCGGGCGAGGATGGGATCACCATGCGCAGGCCCGGCACGTGCGCGAACAGCGTCTCGGGACTCTCCGAGTGATGCTCGGGGGCATGGATACCCGCACCTGAAGGCGAGCGCAGCACCATCGGGCACGAGAGTCGCCCGCGGGTGCGATGGCGCATCCGGGTGGCGTGATTGATGATCTGATCGAGGGTGGGGTAGATGAAGCCGCTGAACTGGATCTCGGCGACCGGCTTCAGGCCCGCGGCGGCCATCCCGATCGCCACACCGGCAATCGCGGCTTCGGCGAGCGGCGTGTCGATGACGCGCTCGGGGCCGAAGCGCGCCTGCAGGCCCACCGTGGCGCGAAACACCCCGCCGTTCACGCCGACGTCCTCGCCCAGCACGACCACCGCCGGATCGCGCGCGAGCTCGTGGGCGAGGGCGAGGTTGACCGCTTCGACCAGGTTGACTTCAGCCATGGCCTTCTCCCGCTTCGGGCGCGAAGCGCCGCGCCATGGCGCGCTGCTCCTCGAGCGCAGCGGGCAGCGCTGCGTAGAGGCAGTCGAACATGAAGTCGGGACCGGGCGGCGGCACGGCGAGATACTCGTCGACCGCTCGGTTCACCTGCGCAGCGCAGTCGCGCTGCAGCGCTTCCTCCTGGTCCTTGTCCCAGGCTCCGCGTCGCGCGAGAAAATTGCGCAGGCGCGCCACCGGCTCGTATTGCCATTGCTCGCGCACGACGGCGGCATCGCGATAGCGCGACGCGTCGTCGGCGGTGGTGTGATCGCCAAGACGATAGGTCAACGCCTCGATCAGCGTCGGCCCTGCGCCGGCTCGCGCTTTCGCCAGCGCTTCTTCGGCCGCCTGCCGCACAGCGATCACGTCGTTGCCGTCGACCTGGAGGCCCTCGACGCCGGCGGCGATCGCTTTCTGCGCCAGCGTCTTCGCCGCGCTCTGCAGGCTGCGCGGCACCGAGATCGCCCACTGATTGTTGTTCACGACGAGCACCACCGGCACGTTCCACACGCCCGCCATGTTGAGGCCCTCGTAGAAGTCGCCGCGCGAGGTTCCGCCGTCACCCACCAGGCACACCGCCGCGCGCGGCTCGCGCCGCAGCTTGAAGGCGTACGCCGCGCCGACCGCGTGGCAGACTTGCGTGCCGATCGGCACGCTGTTGGCGAAGTCGCCGCGCGGCCCGGCGAAACCGCTACCGCGCTCGTCGCCGCCCCAGTAGAGCAGACTTTCGACCAGGGTCACGCCGCGCACGAACTGCGCGGGGTGATCGCGGTACGAGGGCACGAGGACATCGTCGGGTCGCATCGCGCTCGCGACTCCGACGCCGACCGCTTCCTGCCCGAGCGCGGAAGCGAAGGTTCCGATCTTGCCGGTGCGCTGCAGCGCGATCGCCTTGGCGTCGAAAACGCGCGCGAGCACCATCGCGCGGTACAGGTCGAGCAACCTTGCCGAGTCGTTCGCGAAAGGCGGCAGTGCTTGTGTGGCTTCGCCCTGCGGATCGATGAACTGCGTGTGGCCGATTTCGAAGGTCGCCACGGTGGTCATGCACGCCTCCTTGGTCCGTCCGAGCTTGTGGTTCCGACGTCAACGATGCGGGCACGGGCGCCTCGCCGGATGGATCGAGGACCCGCGGGTGCAGCACGCTGCCTGGTCCGAACATTGTAGTGACGATCGTTCGAACTGCACACGGGCGCTCGGTTCCATCCGAGGTCGGCGCGCGGCAATCATGCCCCAGCAAGGTTTCATCGAGCGAGGCTGCTTCGTGTGAGACCCATAGCGGCGCTGTGCGCGGCTAGAATAGCGGTCGGCCCGGGTGGTGAAACGGGTAGACACAAGGGACTTAAAAGCCCTCCGAGCGCCAAAGCACGGCGCATTCCAGACCTTATAAAACAAACACTTGCAGAACTCGATGGTGGACTACCGGGGCTGAGAATCGCGCCGGAATCCCATCGTAGTCCCATCGGCTGCATGTTAGACTCGCCGCATGGCAGTCAAGCAGCTCGCCAACGGGCGTTGGGCAATCGAGTTCCAGCAGCACGGCGAACGCATCTTCCGCCGCTGCCCGCCGGGCATCCGTCGCTCGGAGGCGGTGCAGTTCGAGGCGGCACTCCGCCGGCTCACGCTCACGCGACAGGTACTCGGCGAGAAACCGGCCGTCATGCTGGACGACGCCGTCAAGCTGTGGCTCCGGCAGACGGAAGCGCACAGACGCGACAAGAAGAAACCTCGCCAGAACGCCGCGCTGCTCGCGCCGTTCATCGGCACGCGCAGCCTTGAGGATGCGCCGCTCGCCGCTCAAGCCGCCGTACAGGCATGGAGCGGCCGGCTCTCGCCCAAGACGATCAACCGGCGGCTCAACGTCTTGAAGGCGACATGCAAGCACGCATGGCGCAGCGGTCTGATCGACACGAACCTGTCGGGCAAGATCGCACTGCTGCCGGAAGGACCGGGCCGCGAAATCTACCTCACGCCCGAGCAGATCAAGCAGCTCGCGGACGCCGCGCCCGACGAGCGAACCGCAGCCGCGATAATGATCCTCGCCTACTCCGGCTTGCGATGGAGCGAGTTCGCGCGTCTGCCGGCGATCCCGGCGAATGCTCGGGTGTTCGTCGTCGGAGACAGCAAGACGCGCAAGCCGCGACAGGTGCCCATCGTGGATACGATCCGGCCGTATCTGCACGTACTGCCGTTCAAGACGCCGTACCGCACCTTCCTCGGTGCGTTCTGGACCGCGAGAACGAACGCCGGAATGCCACACGTCCGCCCGCACGATCTCCGCCACTCATGCGCCTCGATGCTGATCCAAAAAGGCGTCGGGCTGCACGTCGTCGCCTCGATCCTCGGAGATCATCTGCTCACGGCGCGCCGCTACGCTCACTTGGCCGACGACACGTTAGCCGCCGCGATGGCGCAGATCGGCTAAGATCACGTCGCGGGGGCGTGGCGAAACGGGTAGACGCAGCGGGCTTAAAACCCGCAGGCGCTTGATCGCGCCGTTCGAGTTCGAGTCTCGACGCCCCTACTCAAGCGACGTGCGCGCCCACGTCTTACCGCTGATCGCGTAGAACATCGGGGTCTTGCCGACGCTGAAACCGCCGCGCCTCCCGGCTATCGAGGAAGGGGCTCGATGCCGGGGGCGGGACGGGAACCGACGAGCGAGTGAAGGGGGCTCGCCGTCGATTCAACTCACTTCACGCGAACCGCAGCGCCACTACTGGCGGGAGCGTCATTGCGGCGTCGAGTGCGATCAACACGAGCAAGGAAAGCAGCAGCATGGTTTCCTCCCTTCTTCGGACGAGTGAGTCTTTGCCCGCCTAGACGAACGTCGTTCGGGAACCGTAGAGCGCGGCTCGGGCGTTCGGACTTCTCGCGGGACGGACGCGACTTCACAACGGTTGCCAGCGCGCCGGGTTGCAATGCGGATCGTCCGCCGCATCAACGCTCGCGTAGTTGACGCGGCAGCGGTACTGCCGGCCGTTATGCACGACGATGTCGCCGGGCCGGTAGTGTTGCCCGCGCTTATAGGCGCCGCCCTGTGGCGCGTGCTTGTGGACTGACTTAGTGAGTATGGCCCGCAGCGCCTTCCGCTCGGCGTCGAGCGCCTCGGGATGCCGCTTATCGAACTCGGCGGCGACTGCGTTGAACATCGCGACCACTTCAGGACACTCTCCTCGCGGATCAGCGTCTGCCAGCACGCTGAGTCTGCGGATTAGTTCTTCGTCGCTTGCCAATTCGGGCTTCAGCAATTCCTGATGCGTCCGCACGCGCAGGTGCGCCGGCAGCGCCGGAGCTTTAAGCGGCTCCGCTGCGGGCGCGTTGAGGCGCGCGTCGAGGTTCTGCTCTAGCTGCGCTTCGCGCACGGCGTTGTGGTTGTACATGTTCTTCATGCTTGCTCCTGTGAAATTGGACGAACGCCCTTGCTGCCTGCGACTGCGGCGGCAAGTGTCTCGGCGCTCTCGCGGTTGGGTGCGATGATCGTGAGGCGGTCGCCGCCCCTAGTTTTGAACGCACGAAAGCCGCTAGGCACGGGGATCGCCTCCGGCTCGGCGCGATAGGCGCCGCGCACGGCGCCGGGCTCGACTGCGGCTCCGGCTCCGCAACGCTCTTTCCAGCGCAGCATCCGGTTGAGAGGGGCGCGCATTACGCTGCCTCCCGCTTGATCGGCCGCAGCTTGGCGAGCATCGAAGTAGTCAGGCCAATTTCGGGCCTTTCGGGCAGGGTACGTGTCCTAGAGCCACTTGCCCGTTTACCTCCTCGGGAAGCCGCATCCAGCCTTGCTTCCAGAGGAGCCTTTTCGAGTTCCCCGGCCCGCTTTCGGGAGCCCTTTCCGTAGTCCCAAGCCGCTTGCTCGGCTTCCCGGTCCCACTCCTCCGCATCCTCACGGAACCGGATGCGCAGCTCCGGCACAGCCGGATGAATCTTCGCCAGTACGGCGGCTAGCGCCGGCTTGTGCTGGACACCTTGCCGGCGCTGATTCAAGTACGCCGCCATGCGATGGCTTGCGCGAGCGCGATTGCGTCGCGCTCGTCGCCAGTGACGAAGCGTGGATGATCCTTCTTGCGTCTGCTCATCGTTTCTTCCCCTTCTTGACTACGGGCAGCATGTGAATCTCGTATTTGTACGGGCCGCGCTCGAACTTCTCGACAATCATCGGCGTCGCCTCTTGCAGCTTGATCTGCTCGACAAGACTGCAACCGACTACCCGCCTTCGTGGGACGAGTAGCCGGCGCAGCCGCGAGATCAACTCGCGCAGCATCGCTTACAGACTGACGGAGAGCAGCACCGCGCCCTTGCGCTGATGCGGACTGACCGTCGCATCGACGTGTGGGAGCTGCCACGCGACGTAACGCGACGCCATGATGCCGACCATCGCGTTTTGGAACAGGCTGTATGCAGTCGTCGCGCCGGGAGAAGGGCTGTCCGAAAGTTGCAGCGTGGCCTCGCTGCTCGGCGCAATTTCCACGACGCCATCGTCGGCATACGTCAGCGCAGCCTTCGACAACAGCACGATCACGCCGTCGGCACTCTGCGAAGTGAGAACCGGCACGCCAAGCAACGAGCCGCCCTCGTTGACGCGAATGTCGGGAAACGCGACTTGCCCGCCCGGCGTGAGCTTGACCGCGAGACTTGCGGCGGTCGAAGGCGACATGATCCAGACCAACGAGTCCATCGCGTTGTCGTCGGACATCGTCTGCAACATGCTCGAAAAGTCGGCAAGCAGATTCGCGGTACTCGTTCCCGAGCTGCTCTGCACGCGACAGTTCTCGGTGATACTGCCGGAGGCGTTCGGCATGATGAAGGCGGTATCCATCGCCTTGACGACGCCGCGAGTGACGCTTCCGAGAAGGAGCTGCTCGCCAGCGGTCGAGCCGAACCGGATCAACTCTTTCGACACGACGACGAGACTTCCGCACTTCGTTTGATCGAGGAAGCACGAGTCAAACCCGGCAATGCTGACCGGCATCGGCTCGCCCTCTGCGAGAATCTGACCGGAGGCGAACGACTCGCCCACTTTCACGACGGTACGGAAGGGCACGCGGATTGCGCCTTGCTTGACTCGGTCGAACAGAGTGAGCGGCGCGAGGAAGTCCACGAAGGACGCCCATACGGCGCGCAACGCGAGCGCGCCGCTGTCCGTGCTTGTGGCGAGTGGATCGACGGCGCCTTTAATGACGGCAATGTTGCTCGCCCACGCCTTCGCGTCGAAGCTCGACAGGAAGGCTTTGCCCGCTACCGGGTTCGCCTTGTACTGCAAGAACCTCGCGGCGAGACAGCCCGGCAAATCCTGTCCGTTCTTGCCTTGCCAACGGCTTGTGTAAAGACTCGACATTACTGTTCCTCTCGAAAGGACGAGCGCGGCTCGCGTGTGATCGCGAACGCGAACGCTCGGGGGTTGCTGCTGCGGCTTGGCGAGCTGTTTTGCGGTCCCGACGCGGACCTAGCTCGCGATGTCTTACGTCAGGCGCCTAACGCGGCGCCGGTTTGCTGCTGAACTCGTGGCGGGAAAGGAGTTGCCCGGCCCCTCGCGGGGCCGGGACTCCACTCGCCTTGCAATCGCCAGTTCCGGCAATCGAGCGTCTCGCTCGGTTACGTTCAACTAGCTAGTCGAACCGCACCGCCGGGGCGCGGCTCTGTGTGGATCGGCATTTCTACCGCTCCACCGTTACCGCATACGGGCGGGATGGGCGGGGTATCCCCCCCACTACTCATCCGGCCCTTCACCGTCGGCATCCTCCATGCCGCCGACCACGCCAACGATTGCCGCCGCGTTCGCGAGCGCGTCGCCCGACTTGGGGCCGTCCTCGGGGCGGTCGTAGACCAAGTACGTCTCTCCTTTCTTGCCGAACTCGGTCATGATCTCGCGGCTACGACTGCCGAGAAGATAGCCCGGCTCGCCGATTGGTACGCCCGGCGTCCGGCTGCGCGCTTCGCGCTCGGCTTTCAGATCGGCGTGCGTGGCGGTCGCGCAGACGCCGTCGGAGTCCGCATCCCGGCGGGACCACGCCTCGCGCGCTTCCTTGAGGCGCTCGTCGGCGTTCGCCTCCTCGATCCGGTAGCCGCGTTTCCTGTCCCGCAGGACGTATCCGTCAAAGACGATGCCGACGCAGCTCGCGAGCGCCTTGCCCAGCTCGACAGCGGAGCCCGCAGCCGGGCAGGCGGCGCGCAGCGCCGGCTTGTCGAAGGCGTCAGCGGCCGAGAACGTGCGCTTGTTGCCGAAATGCCCGCGCAGCGCCGGCAAGAGCCTCTCGGCTGTCTCGTAGCGGCTCTCGTCCCGCGCGCCAAGGCGCGCTTCGAGATAGGCGATCCGCGCGTCCTGCCGCTGCGCGTGCAGCGCGGCGGCGCGCAACATCGCCTCGAGCTGCTCGATCTTGTCGTCTATGCCGGCGAAGCGTCGCCACAACCGCTCCCACAGCCCGCCTTTGGGCTTCTCGGGCCGCGCGCCGTGCTTGGCGTGTATTTCTGCCGCCAGATGGCTTGCGAAGGCTGCGGTAGACGCCTTGGGCGGCGTGCGTGGCTCTACGGCCCGATTTGGGCCGTTTCCGGCGGTTTTGGACGTGCCTTCGATCCCGGCCGAACCCTCCGACAACGTGGGCTGAACCCACGCGAGACGGGCGCTCATCGGACGTGCCTCCACGTCTTGCGCCGGACGATGGGGCGGATCGTCGTCCGATTCACGCCGTACTTCCGCGCGAGCTTCTTGTACCCGGCTACGCCCGCTGCGTACTCCGCGCGGATCGTGCGGACCTTGGCTTCCGTGAGTTTGGCGAGCGCGGCCTTTTCGCCGCGAAGCTGCCGGCCTTTGACTACCTTGTCCGCCACGTTGTCGGCGTTCGTACCGAGCCAAAGATGCTCGGGGTTGACGCACGACGGATTGTCGCAGGCATGACAGACGCACATGCCCGGCGGAATCGGCCCTTTGACGCACTCATACGCGAAGCGATGGGCGAGCCAATAGCGCCTGCGAATCGTCAGGGCGCCGTACCCGTCCTTCCTCTTGTGTCCTCGAAACTCGATGCAACCATTCATTGCCTTTGCTCCCTTCGTGTTTGCTGTGCTGCTGCTCTACCGGCTCCGCAGCCACGCGATCAGCGCGGCAATCGCCGACCGGCGACGCTTGCTCTCCTTCTTCTGCTGGCGCAGCTTGCGGAGCCTCTGCTGTGCCGCGTACTGCGTCGGGAAGGCGTGCGGGTCAATCGGCTGATCGAGGAACGCCTGTTCCGACTCGGCGATCTCGCGCACGACAGCAGCTCGACGCGCCTCCTTCAGCTCGCGTTCGAGGCGTTCGAGCATCGCCGGCAGATCGCGGTCGCCTACGGCCGGCAGATCGGCGTTGCGCTCGTCCTGCACGAAGCTCGCCGCGTAGCGCCGGTAGGCGCCGGCCAGACGGTCGCGCGACTCGCCCAGCTCGGCCGCGATGCGGATCCAGCGCCAGCGGTTCGCGGCGACGTGGAACGTCCACAGCATCGCGCCCACAGGCGGGGCGAGCCCGCCGGTAGTCACGACGGTTGCCGAGCGTCCGTCCTCGGAGAACGATTGCGACTGCTGGTGCAGCGTCGGGAAGATACCCATGTCTATCTCCTTGAATCTACTGTGAAATTCGCCCCCGGCGGGATTTTTTGCGTTCGTTGCGGCGTACCATGGGTTGATTTTGCTGTGAGCGCGGGCTCTTTTCAGGCGCAACGCTCATTTTATTTCGACATCCCCCCGGTTCTGGCGCGGAATCAGCGAGTTAGCTTTCTCTTTTGCTCGTCATTGTCTAGGGCGTAGAGGCGAGAAAGCATGATGTTTTCGAGCTTCAGTAGCCGCGTGACATCGCGCGGCAGCACGCGAAACCGCAGCTTCTCGGACAGGCGCGCGGCGATCTCCTCAGACGGCTCCGTGCCGAATCGCAGAAGCAGACGCAGCTCGCGGTTGATGAAGTGATCGCGCACGACGGGCAACACGCGCCGTTCGTGACGACTAGGCGGACGTGTGCCCTCTCGGATCGTGGATAGGTAGCCGTGCAGCTCTCCCCACGTCATCGACTTCGCACTTGAACGCCGGCCGCGACGCGGCACGATGTTGCGATGCTGCTCGCGTAGCGTGTGCAGCAGCTCGCGCAGTTGTCGGACGGATAGACCGAACGGGCGCGCCTGCGCCTCGGTCAGTTTCGAGACGCCGTCTACAACGATGCCGGCAAGCTGCTTGCGTTCGTCGTTCGTCAAGGGCACAAGGCGCAGCAGCTCGGAGAGCGGGACAGGTGCGGCCAGATAGCCACGCTCATCGAGCCACTCGCGCACGCGGGCGAGGCGCGTGTACGAACAATGCGTGTGGAAGCAGTGAAAGCCGCCGGCTCGGGCAACGCCGCCATCGCGCGAGTAGTAGAACGTCCCGCCCGGCCGGCGTCCGTGATGATGCGCGCCGGGACAGGTAACGCGATGCACGCCGGGCAGATTCTCGGCGATGTAGAGCCCTGCCGCCTTGAGAGCCGGTAGGATGCGATCCGCTGCGTGGAAGCGTGCTACCGCCGTCGGAGTCAGAGGCGAACTTGCGGCAGCGCGCGCCTTGCGTTGAAACGCTGCGCTCCGAGACGCTGTAACAGCGTCGCTGCACTTGGACAGCGGCTCGATGTCCAGCTCGTCAATGCAGCGTTCGCCGTCGATGACGGCGTACTCGTTGCGCTTGCCTTCGACGCGGCCGAAATAGTACGACTGCCCGACACGCCAGCTTTCGGCCGACAGCACACCGTCGCCAAGGATCGCGGCAAGACGGCCGACGAGCTGCTCATGCAGTCTCGGATGCAGCTCGCGCGAGGCGGGACAGATGCAGCGCCAGCGCGGCGCCTCCGGCTCGCTGGACGGCGTCGCATACAGCGCAACGCGCACGCCTGCCGCCTTGAGCTTCTCCGCCGCCGCTGCAAGCGACACCTTGCCGGCATCGTGTTCGACAATGACGCCAGTGATCGCAACGAGGTTCTCGTCGTGCTTGTAGCTGCCGCTCGCCGCCGGCTTGTCGCCGAGCCGAGCCAGCATGATGAGCGGCATACTGCCCTTCGCCGGCCAGCCGATCAGAATCGCGACGGCGGCGCTCAACGACGCCCACGTATACCGGCGCTCGACCGGACGCCGCCAGACGAACGCCGGAACCTTGTCCTCGCGTAGCGAGTAGGTGTAGGTGACTTCTTCGCTCATAGTCTCCCTCTACTTGCCCAGCCTTCTAGGGGCTGGGCAAAGAACCGAACACCGAACTAACAACAGGCTCTTTACGACTTACACTCTGCACTTCTTCAAACAACGTTATGAGGTTAGGCATTTCGTGCCGGATGCCCCCGGCAGGCGGGGAGCTACTCTCAAATACGGTGTTAGGCATTTCGTGACGCATCGTACGGGTTCATGTCAGCATCCCTCGTGCAATCGCCAGCCCTTGTGCGACGATGTCTCGAACGTTCATGTGCGCCCCTGCGCGCGTCGGTGACAGAGCCATGCGTCTGCATCCTCACGCATGACGAACAGCCGCCTGCCGATCTTGAAGGCGCGCGGCCCGCGCCGGTTCGCGCGCTCCTTGGCGAGAACGTGAACCGATACTCCCGCCAGTTTTGCGACCTCGGCGAACGTAAGTGTCGTCGCCGGTTGCTCTCGATTGCCGTCAGTCATTTCAAAGCCTCGTGTGCATGAAAAAGGCGGACGCCGCGACGAACGCGACTCCGCGTTGTGTTGCTGAATCTGGAATGCAATCGCCGCTTCGACGTGCGCGTTGCTCCGCGCTCCGTGGGCGTTGCTTGACTCGGCTACTGCTCGGGCTTCGCGCACCTTGGACAGATCGCGTCTGTCTGCGTCGCGCGGAATTTGCCCTTCTCCTATAGATACACGGCCGCTGCCACTTTTTTCTCAAGATTCCGTGCCAATCAGGACGAACGGCCGCATTCACCCGACGAACGGTCTTGACTGTGAGGGACAGCGCGTACCACACGTCCATGCTTGTCGAAGCAAAGCGCTTGGACAATCGCTCTTGCCGCTACTGCTCGGGAGGCTTCAGAAAACTTGCCCTCCTCTATAAGATGTACAAGAAGTGGCAGAAATGTCACAACGAGCAAAATCAACCACTTGCGGCACAGGCGCGAATCGCTCGCAACAACGTTGCTTTGCAATCAAGCACTTACGAACGTCGCTACCGTTCGTCGGCTGCGTCACGTACCATGCCATGCCGACAGACGGTCGATTGTGACGGATGAACGGTAGCTCGCCGCCGTGCCGCTTTCCGGTCCTTTCATAAGGTAGGCACACGGAAGTCCGAAAATACAACGTGCCCGTTTCTACCCTCTATAAGGTGTGGGAAAAAACGGGCGAAATTATCGTGTGCTGCCCGCGAATGCCCCTCCGGCGCGCGTACAGCCCCGCAGGGAGGCGCAGCGCGAGAGTGAGTGCCTATGAGCGTCCCGCGCGCTCTCGCGGCTCAATGCAGCGTCGCGTCGGCGCGCAGCTCGCCGGCCGGCTTCGCCGGAGGCGGTGCAATCTCAAGCTCCACGAAGCGCCCGACGGGCGCCAGCAGCACGACGAACCCGTCGTCAATCGCCACGATCCAGCCTTCCGGTAGAGCAGGCATCTCCGCATCTCCGTTTGAGTGAGGAGACGCCAGTATCCGCAGACTGCCGTAGTGCTTCAACGTATGCCGAACGGCTTTTGGAAAACGCCTCTGATAACGCGTCAAGGACGCCCGTAGAGCGATTAGAATCGGTGAGGCAGTACGGATGCACTATGTTGCAGGAAAATCCCCCCATCAGAAGCCCATCGTGGGCGATGGGGCGGAGCCTGAAGCTCCGAGCGTAGCCGCGAGGGAGTTCGATGCGATTCGCGGACCACTTAAAATCCCTCGGCGGGTCACTCCGCCGTGCCGGTTCGAATCCGGCCCCGGGCACGATCAACCGCAGGCAGGAGCGCGCGCACCGCGTACGCAAGGAAGAACGAGATGCGAGTCTGGATCAGCCTGCTTCTCGCCGTCCTGCTGTCCGGGTGTCTGCCGATCGGCATCCGCGGCTCGACCCTGCCGTTCCAAGGCGCTGCCGAGTCGTCCGCCATTGCGGAGACTTCCCTTGCGGAGCCGCTCCGCGACAGCGGCCAAGTAGCCCAGTTAACCCACGAGCATCGCCGCGATTCCCGGCAAGCAGCGTACCGCTGAACACCAGCGAGGACATCGCGCAACGCTCCCCGGGAAATTTGCCCGCGGGCGAGCGGCGGGTGGCGGCGAGTGGCGAGTTGACAGCCCAGCCATGTCAATGGCATAATGACGCTGTCATAGGCTACAGATCCGTAAGGGCAAACCCGGCGTGAGCCGGGGGCGCAAAGTTTCCGGTCTGAGGACGCTTGTCCTGAGGTAGCGGGGCTGCCGGACGTAACCGGGCGTCGTGGCGACGCACTCGGACGACCCGTCGAGTGTGCGTGCGGCACGTACGCCGATCCTGGCGACTCGCTTCCTGGATGGCCCTTCGGCCGACAACCATGGAGCGAGAAGCATGAAAAGCATCCCCATCTCCTTCGAGCCGCAGGCGGCCGCCCGTGCGCGTGCGCCGACGTGCTCGACCCTTGGCCAAGCGGCGATTGCCGCGCTATTTGCGATCACCGTTGGGCTGCTGGTCGCCTCGCCGGACGCCTTGGCGCAGCCCAACCTGCCGTTCGTTCCGGGCCGCGTCTTGGTGGAACCCCGAGCGGGCGTTTCCGACGCCGCGTTTCAAGCCACCCTCAGAGCGCATGGCGGTCGGTCGTTGGGCAAGCTGCGCGCGCTGAACACCCACGTCGTGCAACTCGCGCCCGGACTGTCGGAGACGACCGTGGCGGCAAGGCTCAACGCGGAGCGCAACGTCAAGTTCGCGGAGGTCGACGCTTATGTCGCCCCTGCAAGCACCGTCAACGACCCGCTGTTCGCCAACGAATGGCACCTGGGCAAGATCGGGGCCCCGACTGCCTGGAACACGGACACGGGGACGGGGGTGACGATCGCCATCCTCGACACCGGGGTGAACGCGCACCCGGACCTGGTGCCGAATCTGGTGGCTGGGTGGAGCGCCTTCGACAACACCACCAACACCACCGATCTCTACGGCCACGGTACCGGGGTTGCGGGCGCGGCCGCGGCCGCGGGGAATAACGCGCTAGGGGTCGCCTCGGTCGCTTACAGCGCGAAGATCATGCCCATCCGCATCTCGGACGCGACCGGCGTGACGACCTACAGCGTGGTCGCGAACGCGCTGACGTGGGCCGCCGATCGCGGCGCAAGGGTCGCCAATATCAGCTACTCCGACATGTACAAGAGCTACACCGTGACGAATGCCGCCAACTACTTCCGTTCGAAAGGTGGCTCCGTGGTCGTGGCTGCCGGCAACAATGGCATCGACGAGGGCTACGGGCCGAGCGATGCGTTTGTTGTAACTTCCGCGACGGATTCGAACGACATGATCGCGTCGTGGTCGAGCTACGGATCCATGGTTGATATTGCCGCCCCCGGCGTCAGCGTCCTGACGACGACGCCCTCGGGCAGCTATGCGTATTGGTCCGGCACCTCGCTGTCCACCCCGGTGGTCGCCGGAGCGCTGGCGCTGATTTATGCAGCCCAGCCCGCCTACACGCCCAGCCAGGCGGAGTCCATCCTGTTCTCGACGGCGGTCGATCTCGGCCTCGTCGGCAAGGACAGCAAGTACGGCTACGGGCGCGTGAACGCCCAGGCGGCGCTGGCCGCGGTCGGGGCGCCGCCGCCGACCGACACGACGCCGCCAACGGTCGCGATTACCGCACCGACCGGGGGAACAGTGAGTGGCACGGTGGCCGTCAACGTCAGCGCGAGCGACAATGCCGGCGTGACGCGCGTCGATCTGCTCGTGAACGGGCAAGCGCTCGCGTCCGATACGAGCGCGCCCTACGCGTTTTCCTGGAATTCCAGCTCGGTTCCCGATGGCTCCGCGACGCTGACCGCGAAAGCTGTGGACGCGGCCGGAAACGCCGCGACCTCCGCCGCGGTGGCGGTGACCGTTGCCAACAACACCCTGGATACGACCCCGCCGACGGTGAGCTTCACCAACCCCGCGGACGGAGCAAAAGTCGGCAACGGCAAGGTCACGGTGACCGTAACCGCGTCCGATAACCGCGGCGTGACTTCACTGAGCCTCGCCATCGACCGCATCACCGTCGCGACCACGAACTTGTCGTCCCTGTCCTACACGTGGAGCACGCGCTCGATCGCCAAGGGTACTCATACCTTGGTCGCCACGGCGCGCGATGCGGCGGGCAACACCGGGACACGCACGATAAGTGTGACGAAGTAGATCTTTTGAACTTGGATGCTCGGGCCGGCCTTCGGGCCGGCTCCTTTTTGGGCGCGCAAAGGCGATTGTTGACGACAATCGCTATCGCTCGCGCACGTCAGAATGCGGCCCAGCGCAAACTAAGTGTCGAATAATTTTACAGCGAAGCTTTGAGGCTCACGCGACGGCTCGATGTTTTTCCAGCCAAACAAGTGGATAGGATTCATGGTACGGCCTTTGCTTTAAGTCGCCTGAGAGGGGAATGCAGCAACTTGGAAGGCGGAATAATCATGAGGAACATGACAAACGCGTTGAAGCAAGGGCTGGTCATCGGACTGATGGGCCTTCTTGGCGTGGCGGGAAGCGCGCAGGCCGTGCTCATCTCCGTCTCGAACGGTACCTTGTCCGCGTCGGCGGATTTTACGGTCGTTGGCGGTAACTTGCAGGTCGTGCTGACCAACACAAGTACGTCCGACGTTCTGGTTCCCGCCGATGTGCTGACGGCGGTATTCTTCGATTTGAACGGCGTCGGCGCATTGACGCCGGTTTCGGCGCTCTTGACCGCGGGTAGTTCTGTGTCTTACGACCCGGATGGCCAGCCCGCTGGCGGCGTGGTGGGGGGCGAATGGGCATACGGCGCGGGCTTGGTGGGATCACCCGGCGGTAGCGAAGGCCTATCGAGCTCCGGCTTCGGGCTCTTCGGCAGCGCAAACTTTCCGGGCGCGAACCTTGCGGGACCGGTAGCTGTCGACGGCCCGCAGTATGGCCTTCTTTCGGCAGGAGACAACACGGGCACCGGGAATGTGGGCGGCGTGACCGGCAGTGGCGGGCTCATCCTCAATTCCGTGACCTTCACGTTGTCTGGCTTGCCCGCTGGCTTTACGACCGAGGATCTTGATATCACCACCGTCGCCTTCCAATACGGCACCTCACTCTTCCCTGCGGAGCCTTGCATCGGTTCGTGCACGCCTACGAGGATCCCCGAGCCGAGCGTGCCGTTACTTATCGGAGCGGCTTTGCTGGCTTGGGGCACGGCACGGCGGTTCGTTTCGCGGCGCTAGCGCGCGCCGGCCAAAGGCTGTAAACGAAGGGGACGCCGCGGCGTCCCCTTCGTTTTGTGTGCCCGGCGGGGCGCACGGAGGCCGGAAGTTCGGTGCTCGCGATGGTGCAGCGCCTCCCGCGCAGTTCGCCTAGTTCATTTCCCCGCGCGATGCAAGGAGCGGTGCCGCGGGAATCGCAGCGACGGCCTCATCGCGCGGCCGATGGTAGGATTCGGCGATCACGGTGTCCGGTACCCCAATCTGAGCGTGGAAGCGATGATCGTTAGAGCCAGAGCCCCGCTGCGGCTGGGGCTGGGCGGTGGAGGCACCGACGTGTCGCCGTACTGCGATCGCTACGGCGGGCTGGCCTTGAACGCCACGATCGACAAGTATGCCTACACGGTAATCGCGCCCTGTTTGGACCGAGATCTCGTGCGGTTCGTAGCCGCCGACCATAGCGACGCATGGGAGGGCGAAGCGAGCCCGCAGCTCGCGCTCGACGGACGGCTGAATCTGCACAAGGGGGTCTACAACCGAATCGTCCGCGACTTCAATGCCGGCCGCCCGCTGTCCATGGTCATGACGACGCACGCCGACGCGCCGCCGGGCTCGGGGCTTGGCTCGTCCTCGACGCTCGTCGTCTCCATGATCAAGGCTTTTGTCGAATGGCTCAACCTGCCGCTGGGAGAATACGAGATCGCGCGGCTCGCCTACGAAATCGAACGCATCGACGTCGGCTTGTCCGGCGGCCGGCAGGATCCGTATGCGGCGACTTTTGGCGGTTTCAACTTCATGGAATTCCACCCCGGCGACCGGGTGGTCGTCAACCCGCTGCGGATCAAGAACTGGATCATCTCGGAGCTGGAGGCTTCGCTGCTGCTCTACTTTGGGGTTCGTCAGCGGAATTTATGGGTGGATTTCGGTCGTTCCGTCACCGTTGATTGATTGAGGAATCGATAGAGCTTTCTGCAGGTTGCGTCGATGGCGTTCTGTTCGGTCTCGGATATGCGCGGCCAGATGAGTGGCCCGC
>DASVPH010000122.1:0-1881 GCA_036382945.1 Casimicrobiaceae bacterium | reverse complement strand
GCGTTCGTGCTGCTGCTGCTGGTGCAGAGCTTCTTTTCGTCGCAGCACGCCGAGACGCTGCAGTACAGCGAGTTCAAGACGCTGCTCAAGGCCGGAAAGATCGAAAGCGTGAGCATCACCGACCAGGCGATCGCCGGCAAGCTCAAGAATGAAAGTCTCCAGGGACTGCTGCCGGCGGCGAAGCTCGAGGCGCTCCAGCGTACCGCTTCCGGCAAGGGCGACCACAGCTTTGTCACGGTCCGGGTCCCCGATCCCAACCTGGTGCCCGACCTCGAAGCCGCAAAAATCCCGTTCGCGGGCCAAGTGGAAGACAAGTGGCTCTCGACGCTGCTCACCTGGGTCGCGCCGGCGGTGATCTTCGTGCTGATCTGGAGCTACGCGGCGAAGCGCATGGGCGCGGGCCAAGGAATGCTGGAGATCGGCAAGAGCAAGGCCAAGGTGTACATGGAGAAGGAGACGGGAGTCACCTTCGCCGATGTGGCCGGCATCGACGAGGCGCGCGAGGAGCTTACGCAAGTGGTCGATTTCCTCAAGAGCCCGGAGCGCTACCGGCGCTTGGGCGGCAGCATTCCGAAAGGGGTTCTCATCGTCGGTGCGCCCGGCACCGGCAAGACCCTGCTCGCCAAGGCGGTGGCGGGCGAAGCAGGCGTGCCGTTCTTTTCGTTGAGCGGCTCCGACTTCGTCGAGATGTTCGTCGGCGTCGGAGCGGCGCGGGTGCGCGACCTCTTCAACCAGGCGCAGAAGAGCGCTCCGTGCATCGTCTTCATCGACGAGCTTGACGCTCTGGGCAAGGCGCGCGGGGTCGGCGTCCTCGGCGGCGGCAACGACGAGCGCGAGCAGACGCTCAACCAGCTCCTGGTCGAGATGGACGGCTTCGAGTCCAACGAGGGAGTCATCCTGATCGCGGCCACCAACCGGCCCGACGTGCTCGACCCGGCGCTGCTCCGCCCCGGCCGCTTCGACCGGCGCATCATGGTGCCGCGCCCCGACGTGCGCGGGCGCGAGGGCATCCTCAAGGTGCACACCAAGAAGACGCCGCTGGCGCCCGACGTGGACCTGGACGCGATCGCGCGCGGGACCCCGGGCTTCTCCGGCGCGGACCTGGAGAACCTGGTCAACGAGGCGGCGCTGATCGCGGCCCGCAACGGCAAGGAGCGCCTCGACAACCGCGACTTCGACTTCGCCAAGGACAAGGTGATGATGGGCGCCGAGCGGCGCTCGATGATCATCAGCGAGAAAGACAAGAAGATCACCGCCTGGCACGAGGCGGGGCACGCGCTGGTGGCGCGGCTGACGCCGAAGTGCGACCCGGTGCACAAGGTGACCATCATCCCGCGCGGCCCGGCGCTGGGCCTCACCCAGATGCTGCCCAAGGAGGACCGGCTCAACTGGGACAAGAGCTCGGTGCTCGACCGCATCGCGATGGCGATGGGCGGGCGCATTGCCGAGGAGATCACCTTCAACGAGATCACCTCGGGCGCCAAGAGCGACATCGATCACGCGACGCAGTTCGCGCGCTCGATGGTGTGCGAGTGGGGCATGAGCGAGAAGCTGGGCCCGCTCGCCTTCGGCGAGGAGCAGGGCGAGGTGTTCCTCGGCCGCGAGTTCAACCAGCGGCAGCGGAACTTCTCCGAGGCGACCGCGATCGACATCGACGCCGAGGTGCGCCACATCGTCACCACCCAGTACGCGCGCGCCAAGCAACTGCTGGTGGAGCACAAGGACGCGCTCGACCGCATCGCCACCCGCAGCCCGAGCCGGGCCGCCGCGCGCGCCGACTCGATGATCCGCGCCAGCTCGCGGGCCCGGTCGCGGGGCGTCTTCGCTTCGCAGTAGCGGCCGGTGTGCAGCTCGACCGCCTGGGCGTCGGCGCGGTGGCTG
>DASVPH010000121.1:0-2327 GCA_036382945.1 Casimicrobiaceae bacterium | reverse complement strand
CTCATCGGTCCGCCGGGGCACGATCGCTAACGCCACCTGCCCCGCCGGCCTTCGTGTTGCTCATAGGAGTTACTCTAATGTTGGTCGGCGCGGAGCGCCTTGATCCACGTCAAGCTTTTCGTCATGCTTCGTGTTGCTCGTAGGAGTTACTCTAATGTTCATCGGTACGCAGCACTTTGATCGACGTCAACGAGATGCGTTCCGTCGACGTTCGTGTTGCTCCCATGAGTCGCTCGAAGCAGAGAAGCGCTTCCGGCGCTTGCCGCTCGCGCAGGAGCAGCCAAAACGCGCGTGCGTGCGAGCGGCGTATCGGTGGCGATGCGCTTAGAAATTGGAACCGATCGCCAACCTGAGCCGTTGCCGCTCGAAGTTCACCAGATCCGAGCCGTCACACTTGCAGAAGCATTGCGCATCCGCGCCGATGAACAGGTCCTGAGTCGCCGCGGTCATGAGCGCGCCGGTGAGGCTGAGCGCCGATTGGTGCGACCACCCGTACTTGTAACGTCGCGCTCTCAGCGGTAGCGAAGCGCGTTCATCAGTTCCGCGATGACCCGTTCCGAGTCGCCCCGCGCGGCGGCGGTCGCCACGTGCGCGCGCAGATGGCCCTCGAGGGTGATCTCCCCGGCCTTTTGCAGCGCTCCGCCGACCGCCTGGATCTGCCGCAGCACGTCGACGCAGTAGACGTCGTCCTTCTGCAGCAGCTTGAGGATGCCTTCCAGATGCCCGCGAGCGATCGCCAGCCTGCGCGTCACGACCGTGCGGGTTTCCTCAGGCATGCAGAGCCGGCCGTCGGCCGCGTGATGGGCATGCTTGTGCGTCGCCACGTCGTTCATCGCGAATCCACCACCTTGGCCTCGTAGCCTTCGCTCTCGATCGCGCGCACGAGCTTCTCCGGCTCGACGCGGCCTTCCACCTCGGCGCGGCCGATGCTCACCGCGACGCGGTCGACGCCAGGCACCGCCTGCAGCGCCTTGGTCACCGCGTGCACGCAATGCTGGCAGCTCATCCCGCCGACCTGCAGGGTCATCGTCATGAGACATCTCCTTTTCAATAGACCCCTCCCTAGGGGGTATGGCTAATATAGCAAAGCGACGGGCCGCACGCAACGTAGCGCCGTTGACACACCGGCGCCGGTCCGTGTAGAGTGTGCCCTATCCCCCTGGTATGGGTAACACCAACGCCGATCGGTTCGGAGCCTCCGCATGCAGACCCTCGAGATCGCCATCCGCGGCATGACTTGCGCAAGCTGTGTGGCCCGCGTTGAACGGGCAGTGCGCAAGCTTCCCGGCGTGGTCGACGTGCACGTGAACCTCGCCTCGGAAAGCGCTCAGGTGCGCTATCTAGCCGAGAGCACGGGGCTCGCTGAATTTCGCCGCGCGATCCAGGACGCCGGCTACGAGGTACCGGCACCGGCCGCGGGCGCGTCCGACGATGCGCAAAGGCAGCGCGAGCTCGCCGTCATGCGCCGCGAGCTTCTCGTCGGAATCGGTTTCAGCATTCCCGTGGCCGTGCTCGCGATGGGATCGTACTATCCGCTGTTCATGAGTTGGCTCGCCGGGCTGGGGCTGGACATGCCGCTGCTCAACGTCGTCGCCTTCGTGCTCGCCACTCCGGTGATGATCTGGCCGGGCAGACGATTCTTCGTCGGCGGATGGAAGGCCTACCGGCACTGGGCTCCTGACATGAACAGTCTGGTGATGACCGGAACCGGCGCTGCGTTTCTCTACAGCATCGTGGTGACGGTCGCTCCGCAACTTCTCCCCGAAAACGCCCGCCACACCTATTTCGAAGCCGCCGCGGTCGTGATCACGCTGGTGTTCCTCGGCAAATATCTCGAAGCCCTCGCCAAGGGCCGGGCGAGCGATGCAATCCGTAAGCTCCTCGGCCTCAAGGCGCGCACCGCGCGCGTGCTGCGCGACGGCCGGGAGGAGGAAATCCCCATCGAAGCGGTGCAAGCCGGCGACGTGGTTCAGGTGAGGCCGGGAGAAAAGATTCCGGTCGACGGCACGCTCACCGCCGGCTCGAGCTACGTCGACGAGTCGATGATCACCGGCGAGCCGACTCCGGTCGCCAAGAAGCCGGGAGACAAGGTGATCGGCGCGACGATCAACCAGCAAGGCGCCTTCCGGTTCCGGGCCGAGGCGGTCGGTGCCGATACCGTGCTCGCGCAAATCGTCCGTCTCGTGCAGGGTGCGCAGAGCGCGAAGCTGCCCATCCAGTCGCTCGCCGATCGCGTCGTTGCGGTGTTCACGCCGATCGTGCTCGCCATCGCCGCGCTCACCGCGGCGGTCTGGCTCGCTTTCGGTCCGGCGCCGGCGCTCACCTTC
>DASVPH010000120.1:0-6529 GCA_036382945.1 Casimicrobiaceae bacterium | reverse complement strand
GGCTACTGGGGGCTGTCCGCCCGGGAATTCGCACGGGCGACCAAGATGCCTACCGGTTGGGGCTGGGTGAGCTTGGTCGGCAACGGCGACGTGCTCAACCTGATCGCGATCGCGTTCCTGGCGGGACTTTCCGCGATTTGCTCTCTGGCGGTGCTGCCGATGTTCGTCCGCCGGCGCGAGACCGCCCAGGCGCTCATCATCATTCTGCAGGTCGTGGTGCTGGCGGTCGCGGCATCCGGTCTGCTGGTCGTGGGGCGTTGAGCCAACCTGCGGCAACGATGTCCCGGTCCTTCAACCGCGTTCTGCTGGCGACCGAGGGCACGGAGTTCGACGTGGGCGCCGAGCGTGTCGCGATCGATCTCGCAGCGAAGTGCGGTTTGCAGCTCCTGGCCGTCAGACCGGTGGTCAGCAATCCGGAATTCGAGCTCGTCGCGCCCGAGCTTGCCCAAAAGGCGGAGGCCGAAGGCGTCGAGGATCTGGAGCGGCTGCGCCAAAAGGCGACCGCGTGCGGCGTGAGCTTGCAGGGCTCGGTGCGTTGCGGCGAAGCGCCGTACCAGGAGATCGTCGCGGAGGCGCGCGACCGCGATGCCGATCTGATCGTCGTGCGCCGGCGCGGCAAGCGCGGCTACGTCGCCAACCTGCTCATCGGGGCGATGGTGCACACGGTCATCGGTCATGCGCCGTGCGACGTGCTGATCGTTCCGCGCGCCGGGCAGATGTGGTCGCGGCGTCTGCTGCTCGCCACCGACGGCTCGTCGCACAGCGAGCGCGCAACCGCCGTCGCGGCCACGATCGCGCAGCGCTGCCGCTTGCCGGTCACCGTCGTCTCGGTGCTCGTGCATCCGAACGAGGACCGGAGCGCGACGGCCGCGAACGTCGAGCGGGCGCTGGCCGTCCTGCGCGGCGCGTCGGTGTCAGCCGACGGTCGCGTTGCGAGCGGCAAGCCCTACGAGGCGATCCTCGAGGTCGGACACGAGGCCGGCGCAGACCTGATCGTGCTCGGGCGCCGCGGCCTCGGCGGAGTGGAACGGCTGCTGCTCGGCAGCACCTCCGAACGGGTTGCGGGCCAGGCCGATTGCCCGGTGCTGGTGGTGCGGGCCTGAGCGGCGGCTCGTCAAGCCGCTACGAATGATGCCGCGTTCGACGTGCCTCCCGCCGCTGCGGCCGCGCTGCGGCGCTCGCGCCGACACAGAGGCGCTTCGGCGCGTGTCTTATCGGGCATAGGCAAAGGCAACGACCCGTCGGCCGATGTAGGCGATGCCGCCCAGGTTGGCGGCCAAGCCGACCCAGAACAACTCGAGCTGATATTGGCCGACGAAGCTCACCAGCCCGGTCGCGCCCAAGGCAGGGAGAAGATTGACCAGGTAATGCGTGCAGCACGAGACCATGGCCGCGCCGGAGCTCGTCCCGGTCGCCGCCACCATCTTGCCCGATGCGGCCGCTCGGACAGCTTTGCGCAAATAGACGAAGAGCCCGATCTGGATGCCGAAGCCGATGGCGAGAGCGACGATGTACGGCCAGAAATCGCCGAACTGTTGGACCGTGAACGACCAGCCGGAGACGAGCGTCAGCACTCCGAAATAGAAGCTCAGCAGAATCGCCGTGGCGAGAAATCCGATGCCCGAGGCCACACCCAGCACCGCCGGACCCGGCCGATGCAAAGAATGGCTGCCCGAGGCCGAGCAGGCATGCGCGTCAGTCGCCGAGGACGATGAGGCGGCCGACAGGTAGGCGCCGGGATCCGCCAAGAAACGGCGCTGGCAGGCCGCCGAGCAGAAATAGACGCGGTTTCCTTCGAACTCCGCGCTCGCCGCCGCTGCAGCCGGATCCACTGCCATTTTGCAAACAGGGTCGGTAACCATCGTTGCCTCTCCGGCGAACCAACTCGGTTCGTGATGAGTTGCGTTGCAACATACGGCGAGAGGCCCGGGCGCTCGTTGACCCAGATCAAGCTCGGGTTGCGAGGGGGCTGGGTCGGCGGGTGAGCCTGCCAACGCGATTACTGGATCCAGGCCCTGTCGGAGTCGGCCACAGCTCCGTAGCTGAAGGTAACTGCGTTGTCGTGAGGCGGGGTGGGGAGTAACCGGAAGCAAACTGTCGGTCCGTAGGATGACGAACCTGTTTCGGCGGGGTACGGCGGCGAGCCTGCACTAAAGTGGCGAAGCCTTGAAGCAACGCGACACGCTGTCGTGGCAGATAAAGCGATGCTGCGGCGTACCACGTGGTTGAGGACGGAACGATGGGAAGGTGGCACTATCGTCCGCAGCCGGTAAGACGTGTGTACATACCCAAGGGCAAGGGGCAGCGCCCGCTCGGTATACCGGCGGTGAAGGACCGCGTAGTTCAGGCGGCCCTGAAATTGGTGATCGAGCCGATCTTTGAGCACGAATTCGAGCCGAGGAGCTTCGGCTTTCGGCAAGGTCTCGGATGCAAAGATGCGCTGCGTGAAGTGGACTGGCATTTGAAAGCGGGACACTTCTGGGTGGTGGACGCGGACCTGCAACACTACTTTGACACGATTCCACATGCATCGCTTCTTGCGAAAGTGGGAAGCCGGATTGCAGATGGTCGGGTGCTGGATCTCGTTCAGCGGTTTCTCAAGCAAGACATCATGGAAGACATGAAGCGGTGGACACCGATGTCGGGCAGTCCGCAAGGGGCAGTGATTAGCCCCTTGCTCGCCAACATTTACCTTCACGAGCTTGACGTTGAAATGCGTGAGGCTGAGTTGGTGATGGTGCGCTACGCTGATGGCGCCGTGGTGTTGTGTCGTAATCGGGAGGAAGCGGAGTCTGCGCTGGCCCGCATGCGGGCTTGGGTGAGTGCGAACGGACTGACGCTACATCCGGACAAAACCCATGTTGGGGACTGCCGTGTCGAGGGTCAAGGGTTCGAGTTTCTGGGGTACCGGTTTGAAGCAGGGCAGCGCTGGGTACGCAAGAAGAGTCTGATGTCCTTGCGCGATAACATCCGCGCCAAGACGAAGCGTAACGAGGGGAACTCCATCGCTTACGTCATCGCGACTCTCAATCCGACTCTGCGCGGCTGGTACGGCTACTTCCAACATGCTCACCGGTTCACATTTACCTCAATCGACGGCTTTGTTCGCCGCCGGCTGCGGGCGATGCTGCGCCGGCAGAAGCACCGACCGGGTCAAGGCCGATGCCTACGCGATCACCAGCAATGGCCGAATGCCTTCTTCGCTGACCGTGGGCTGTTCACGATGTCTGAGGCCCATCGCTCGGCGCGCCAATCCCGATGTGGAAACAACTGACTGGAGAGGCCGTCGCGGGAGAACTGCACAGCGGGTTCGGAGGGAGGGGACGGCGGTCGCCGTTCCCCACCCCTATCCGTCGACCCACTCCGGTCACTCGCTCCGCCAGAGAGCAGACGCTCGCGGGTCACGGCAGCCGGGGCGCTGCAGCATCGGCAGTATGGCGAGACAAAGCAATAAGACGAGTGCGAACCAGTTTACGAATTCGAGGTTCTGCGTCCGCTCGGCTGCCGCTTCCCGCTGCGCCGTGAACGGCGTCCAGTTTGGACCCTTGCTGTTGTTGCGTATCCACTCGATCCGGCGGAGTAACCCGGCAAATCGTCGCGGTCCCGGCTCGGCGCCGATTCACAAAGAATGGACCGAGTCACTCCAAGGGTGCTGACACGGTCTGAGGCGCAGCCATCCCCTTAAGCGGAAAGCGACCCATGGGCTCAACCGCAACCCGCGCCGCCGAGACAAAGGCCTCCGATAACAAAAGGGCGCGCCCAAGTTCGCGGCAGAGCCTTTCGATGCGCGCGGCCAGATTGACGGCAGGCCCAATTACGGTGAAGTCGAGCCGGTTCTCACCGCCGATATTGCCATAGATCACATCGCCGACATGCAGCGCGATGCCGTACAGGATTGCCGGCTCGTTTCTGCCTATGCGCTCGGCATTCAGGGCGGCAATAGCCGCGGTGGCGGCACGCGCCGCGGCAAGCGCCTGGTGACAGGCGGGTGCCGCACCCTCACCGCTGATCGGAAAGATCGCTAACAGAGCGTCGCCGATGAACTTCAACACCTCCCCTTGGTGTTGCTCGATAGCCTGACACATCGTGCCGAAATAGCCGTTGAGCAGGTCGATCAGCGCCTCACGCGGCAGCTCCTCCGAAAGTGTAGAGAACCCGCGCAGGTCGCACAGCCAAATGACCGCGGGGATCGTCTCGCCCATGCCACGCTTGATCGCGCCGTCGAGAACACGCTTACCAGCCTGCCGTCCGACGTAAGTCTCCAGCAGAGTCTGCGCGGTCCGCCGCAGCGCCTGGATCTCCAGATTGATGGCGACCGCAGGCGCCATCGCCGTGAATGCGGCGATTTCGTCGGCCGTGAAGCCGCCCGGCCGTTTGGTGGCCAGGACCAGCGCCTTGGTGCTGCCATCCGAGAATGGAACACCGATGGCGAAATAGTCGGTGAAGCTCTCCCGACGCAAATCAGTATAGATTCCGTACTCACCCTCACTCGCCGGCGCGGTGAGATCACAACGTACCGGCCCGCGGCCTTCGTAGACCGTCTTGATTGGGCTGCGTTGCAGTCGCGAAAGCGTGCTGGCGTCCGCCAAATAACGTCGTTCCGACGCACCCTTGCCCGCCTCCCATATCCCGCTGAAGGCGAAGACTTGCGGGTGGAGAATCGGCACCCCGGTCACCACCCGGCCAATCTCTATGCCACTGGCGAGTAGCTGCTCGGCAAACGCGTTGAGAAAGCTCGTCGAGTCCGTGGTGCGGCGACCATCGCGCAAAAGCCAATGAATGATCGGATGATCGTAGCGCGGCAAAGAGCCTTGCGCGTTCATGGACGACCGCCGGCAGGCCAGCCCGTCAGACCCGGGACGGCGGGCTGCCGTCTACCAGCGGCGCGAAGTGCGAGTCCCATAGAACCTTCCATAGGTGCTGGTCCGCGTCGGTGAACCAGGCGTGCAAGCCGCCCGAGAACGCGCGCGGGAGTCAGAAGGAAAGCAAAGGGCCATCCAACCGTACTAGGTGCCTGCTGAGGCAGCGTATCACGGGTTGTCTGTCGCGGTTGCGCCGACGGGGAGATGTATCGAAGGGCGGCAATGGAGGAAAAACTCCGCCGTCTGCAGTTGTTAAGGGTTATGCGACGCCTGCCCTGACGCGCCGACGTGCGCGGACGTGATGACGCCACGCGGGCAGGCGTCGTACAAGCCTTAACAGAAGTCGACCTTGCCGGTTACATTTCAATTTGGCGATTGCGCTACGGTGCTGCCAGCCCTGTCAGCGACGAAGCTGGGCGCCTAGCCGGCGAGCGAGATCAGCCAACGGGCCATGCCGTGCCAAAGTGCGGTTGCGCTGAACGGAATTTTCAACAGCTGCACTGCTAGCGCGAAGCCCCCAGCCCAAAAATATGCAGGATGCACTTTGCCGCGGGTCCGCCAGTCATAGATCATACCGGCAACAATGAAGAGATCACCGATGAGTGTTGGTGGGAGAACCCCAGCTACGGGCGGCGGCGGACCTGGCAGTCCGGCGAATCCAGCGGTGCCTTCGAATGGTGGCAGATAGCCGCGCATCACGATGTAGACGATGAAAGGACGTGCGATGGGCGCATCAAGGAGGACGGCCGTCGCTGAGATCAGAAGGCGCTTGTGCCAATCGGAGCGACGCACATTGACGATCGCCGCAATCACGAGGACCGCGAAGGAGAGCATCGCCGCCATCGGCACTATCATGAAGGCCTCGCCGCCGTCGGCAAAATGTGCCGCGATCGCCCGATTGGCCGCATTGATCGCTGCTAATGTACCGAAGATTGTCATCGCGGTTGCCAGCGACACGCCGATCAAGCCGACATCGCGATGGCGTGCGATGTTTCCCGATGCAGCCAGCCAAGTCTGGTAGATCAAGAACAATGTCCAGCCGAAGAAGAGCAGTGCGTGGATCGTGAGCACCCCGATCCGTTCTGGGATGCCCTGAGCCAACGGGACCCAGAACGTCGGCACAAACCCAAGGAACGCGGTGGCCGTCATCGCTATAGCCATCCAAAGGTAGAAACGCGGCCGATGCGCTGCTCTATCGTGTAGCGTTGCCTCGGTGATCGTTGCCGTCATGGCTCCCTCCCGCATTCCGTTAAGCTAGTAGTCTACCAGAGAGGTGCGTTGAGGCGACGATGCTGGAGGCCTTGGGTGGCCAGACCGGGACCGGCCGCCTTGCACGCCACCCGCAGCGACTTGCGGATACCGCGTCCGCTCATGCTTGGCGTGCGATCTGTCCGAGCTGATCCATCTGAAGAATCTCACCGCAACGTCCGCAATCGACTGATCCCAGAGGCGGGTATGGGCCGCGTTGAGTCATTCAAAGGTCTCCTTTGAGTGGGGCCCGTGTGTTCGGAAGCGGACTGTCTCGCGCAGGATGAGGCCGCATTACAGCAGCTCGAGGCGAAGTACCGTTCGTTGGCTGCGTTGATGGATGAACGAATGCGCCGGCAGTGGGCGGCGGCGGAAGCGCGGGCTTACGGCTGGGGCGGGCTACGCGCGGTGAGTGGTGC
>DASVPH010000119.1:0-18654 GCA_036382945.1 Casimicrobiaceae bacterium | reverse complement strand
ACGAGTCAGGGCGCGTGTCTCGGGCCGCAGCCGACGGCGGCGTCCGATGGCGCGGTGAGTACGGTTATTATATCGCCGCGTAAACGTCGTAGAATCGCGAAGCGTTGATGCCTGCGCTCGCCTGGCTGCCTCAGCGCGGTGCCCGACCAGGGAGGGGATTCGTATGAAAACCATCGTTCGCATTATCCTCGGATTTGCCGCCCTGCTCGCCGCTCAGCTTGCTGTCGGGCAGGTCGTGTTCTACGAGTACGAGGGATTCCGCGGACGTACCTTTGCGACGAGCGGCTTGGTCAACGATCTGGACAGGACCGGCTTCAACGATAGTGCCTCGTCGGCGATCGTTGAGAGCGGCGAATGGCAAGTGTGTGAAGACGCGCGTTTCCGTGGTCGCTGCCTCATCCTGCGACCGGGGCAGTATCCGTCCCTCGGATCGCTGGACATGAACAACCGCATCTCGTCCGTGCGTCGGCTGCGCGGCCGGCCGCAGTACGCGTACGCGCCACCTCCGCCGCCGAATCGTCCGGTGTACGAGTACTATCCGCATTACGGTGAGACGCTGTATTCGGCGGATGTCGTGTCGGTGCGCGCCGTCGTCGGAGCCCCGGAGCGGCGTTGCTGGGTGGAGCAGCAGCAGGTCGTCCGCGAGAACCGGCCCAACGTTCCCGGAGCGATCATCGGCGGCGTGCTCGGAGGCGTGCTCGGCCATCAGATCGGCAGCGGCCGCGGCAACGACGTGGCGACCGCGATCGGCGCGATCGGCGGCGCGGCGGTCGGCGCCAACGTAAGCCGAGGCACGCAGGTGTACACGCAGGACGTGCAGCGCTGCGCCGCGGTTCCGGGTTCGGCGCGACCCGAGTACTGGGACGTCACCTACGTCTTCCGCGGCGTGTACCATCGCGCGCAGCTCGGCTTTGCGCCGGGCGCGACGATCACCGTGAACGAGCGCGGCGAGCCGCGGGTATAACCTCGTCGTCGTTTCCGCACGCACGCGCGAATCAAAGCGTCTGTCGCCGATGGACAAGCGCAAGCTCGGCAACACCGGATTCGAGGTCGCGCCGCTCGCCTTCGGCGGCAACGTCTTCGGCTGGACCGCCGACGAGGCGACCTCGTTCCGGCTGCTCGACGCCTTCGTCGCGGCCGGATTCAACCTGATCGACACGGCAGACTCTTATTCGCGCTGGGTGTCGGGCCATCGGGGCGGCGAATCCGAAGCGATCATCGGCCGCTGGATCGCCAGGCGCGGCCGGCACGACGACGTGATCGTCGCGACCAAGGTCGGCTCGGACATGGGCCAGGGTCACAAGGTGCTGCGCAAGGATTACATCCTGCGGGCCGCCGAAGCGTCGCTACGCCGGCTTCAGGTCGACTGCATCGATCTGTACCAGTCGCACTGGGACGACGAGAACACGCCTTTCGAGGAAACGCTGAGCGCCTACGATGAGCTCCTCCGCCAGGGCAAGGTCCGGGCGATCGGCGCATCGAACCTGTCCGCACCGCGTCTCGCGCAGGCGCTCGAGGCGAGCCGGGCGCACGGATTGCCGCGCTATCAGACGCTGCAGCCGCAGTACAACCTGTACGATCGCGACACGTTCGAAGGCGAGCTGCAAAGCCTGTGCGTGCGGGAGAACGTGGGCGTGATCACGTATTTCTCGCTCCGGGGCGGATTCCTCACCGGCAAGTACCGGTCGGAGTCGGACTTCGACAAGAGCGCGCGCGGGCCGGGCATGAAGAAGTATCTGAACCCGCGCGGGCTGAAGATTCTCGATGCGCTCGACGTAGTCGCGCGACGCTACGACGCGACGCCGGCGCAAGTCTCGCTCGCGTGGCTGATGGCGCGGCCCGGCGTCACGGCGCCGATCGCCAGCGCGACCAACCCGACTCAGCTCCAGGAGATTTTGCGCGCGACGGCGTTGAAGCTCGACGCGGAGGCGATGGCGGCGCTCGATCGGGCGAGCGCGTAGGTACGTTGCATTTCTCCCTCCCGGCTCGGATCCGATACGGCTTGGCCGCAAAAACGTAGGCAATCATCTGGAGCGGGATCCGCTGATACAGCGCGCCTGACCTTGACATGGCCGTGCGCCAATACCGGCGCGGCGATCAGATCAGTCTGCCGGAACCCGCCGGCCTGCACGCGGTCAGACGTAGCGCTGTGTCTTCCACGGTACGTGCCTCAAGGTGGTGTAAGCGATCGGCACGTCGCATGCGGCCTCGCAGGCCGCATCTCTTTCGAACATCGAGGTGAGCATGGAAAAGCGGATATTGGGCACCGAGCTTCAAGTATCGGCGATGGGCCTTGGCTGCATGGGCATGTCGGATTTCTACGGCGGCCGCGACGAGGACGAAGCGATCGCGACGATCCACCGGGCGATCGAGCTCGGCATCACCTTCTTCGACACGGCCGACATGTACGGGGCGGGCCGCAACGAGGAGCTCGTCGGACGCGCCCTGCGCGGGCATCGCGATAAGGTCGTCATCGCCACCAAGTTCGGCAACGTGCGCGGCGACGACGGCAGATTCCTCGGCGTCAACGGCAAGCCGGAGTACGTCCGGCAATGCTGCGAGGCGAGCCTGCGCCGTCTCGGCGTCGAGGTCATCGATCTGTACTATCAACATCGCGTCGATCCCGACACGCCGATCGAGGACACCGTGGGCGCGATGGCGGAGCTCAAGCGCCAGGGCAAGGTGCGTTACCTCGGTCTGTCGGAAGCCGCGCCGAAGACCATTCGGCGGGCGCACGCGGTGCATCCGATCACGGCGCTGCAGACCGAATATTCGCTGTGGAGCCGCGAGCCCGAAGACGAGATCCTGGCCACGGTGCGCGAGCTCGGCATCGGCTTCGTTGCCTACAGTCCGCTCGGCCGCGGCTTTCTCGCCGGCCGGTTCAAGAGCATCGACGATCTCGAGCCTGACGACTGGCGTCGCTCGTCACCGCGCTTCCAAGGCGAGAACTTCCAGAAGAACCTCCACCTCGTCGGCGAGATCAAGGCCATCGCCAAGGGCAAACGCTGCACGCCCTCGCAGCTCGCGCTGGCGTGGGTGCTCGCGCAGGGCGAGGACATCGTACCGATCCCCGGCACCAAGCACCGGAACTACCTCGAGGACAACCTCGGCGCGCTGAAGGTCACGCTGACCGACGCGGATCTCGACCGCATAGATCGCGCGCTGCCGGTCGGGGCGGCGGCCGGTGAGCGCTACGTGCCGCAAGGGATGCGGGCGGTGAATCGGTAACGTGCGGCATCGCTTGGCCCGCCGCGGCCGCCCCGACGCGTCAACTACTGCCGCTCGACCTTGGGCGGTGCGCCGACGCATCGCGACGAACGATGGATTATAGACAGGGGTCACGCCGCGAGCGCTTGTTTTCCTCGGCTGACGTTGTCGCCATCGCCTGGATGAAGGGTCCAGAACGAGAGCGACGACAGTATCGTCAGAGCGCCCACCGTGAGGAACGTTCGGTGCAGCGCGCTCGTCACCGCGAGCGCTTCGGTCTGCGGCACGTGGCCGAGATACCAACCGGCGACGAGCGAACCGAACGCCAGTCCGAAGCTCAGCGACATCTGCTGGAAGGTGCTGGCGATCGAGGTGGCCATGCTCGAGTCGGCGGGCGAGATGTCCGCATAGCCCATGCTGTTCAGGCTCGAGAACTGGAGCGAATTGAAAAATCCCTGCGTCAATGAGAGGAGCACGATCGCCGCGAGCGGCGTCGCCGGCGTGACCAGCGCGAAGGCGCCCATGGTCGAGCCGAGCAGCACGGTATTGACGACCAGCACGGTGCGGAAGCCGTAGCGGCGGAGGATGTTGGAGCTGAGGAACTTCATGCCCATCGCCGCCGCCGCGCTCGGCATCATGAGCAGCCCCGATTCCCACGCCGGCAGGCCGAGGCCGAGCTGGTAGAGCAGAGGCAGCAGAAACGGCATGCCGCCGATGCCCAAGCGCGTGATGAAGCCCCCGGCGACCGACACGCGAAACGTCCGCAGCTTGAAGAGCGTGAGGCGGAGCAGGGGATAGGCGATCTGGCGCGCGTGCCAAGCATAGGCGCCGAGCAGGCTCAGCGAGATCAGCAGCAGGAGTCCGCCCTGGATCGCGTCGATGTCGTGCTCGCCGAAGATCTCCAGCAACCACGACAGGATCGCGGTGCCCGAGCCGAAGAGGACGAGTCCGACGACGTCGAGCGGACGCGGCTCGTCGCCGCGATAATCGGGCATGTGGCGATGGATGACCGCGAACGCTGCGAGGCCTATCGGCACGTTGATGAAGAAGATCTCGCGCCAGGACAGCCAGTGTACGATCAGCCCGCCGACCGTCGGCCCGAGCAGAGGGCCGATCAGCGCGGGGATGATGACGAAGTTCATCGCCACCAGCAGCTCCGACTTGGCGAACGTGCGCACGATGGCGAGCCGCCCGACCGGGGTCATCATCGCCGCGCCCAGGCCCTGCAAAATGCGCGCTGCGACCAGCATTGGGACGTTGATCGACAGTCCGCTCGCGACCGACGCCAGCGTGAAGATCGCGATGGCGGTGCCGAACACGCGACGCGTGCCGAAGCGGTCGGCGATCCAGCCGCTGACGGGAATGCCGACGGCGAGGCTCAGGACGTAGCTCGTCACGACGGCCTTGAGACTCAACGGCGCCACCTCGAGGTTGGCCGCCATCGCCGGCACCGCGGTGTTGACAATTGTCGAGTCGAGCTGCTCCATGAACAGCGCGGTGGCGACGACCCACGGCAGATAGCGCTTAATCGGCGCGCTGCCGGCGGCGGGTAGGGTCTTGTCGAACGGTGAAGGCATCGGCGATTTACGGGTGCGATCCGAAATTCATCGCCGACTCCATGAACCGTTTCCCGCTCAAGCCGTTCCCGCAAACGCGGCCCTCAGCGCGGCGATATCGATCTTGACCATCTTCATCATCGCGTCCGACGCGCGCTTCGCTTTGACTCGATCGGTCGAGGTCATCATCTCGCCGAGAACCGTCGGGACGATCTGCCACGAGAGCCCGTAACGGTCCTTCAGCCAGCCGCACTGCTCGGCCGTGCCCCCCTCGAGCAGCGCGTTCCAGTAGCGGTCGACCTCGGCCTGGTCGTCACAATTCACGACGAACGACACGGCATGGTTGAACGGGTCGAGCGGCCCGGCGCTCATGGCGATGAACGGCTGTCCGAACAGGACGAACTCGACGACCTTCACCGATCCGGGCGGGCCGCTGGGCGACTCGCTCGGCAGGGCGGTGACGCGGACCACCCGCGAGTCGGGAAAGATGCGGGCGTAGAACGCCGCGGCCTCCTCGGCCTCTTTGGAATACCAAAGAAAAGGCGTGATCTTCTGCATGATTTCTCCTGTGAGGAAATGAGGGCGTCCCGGCCCGGGCTCCGCCCACAGGCAGATTCCGCGCGAGGGCGGTTCCCATTCAGTAATCGATCGGCCGGCCGCCAAATCGACATGGAAGGGCAGGCTCCCGCGCGCGCGCCCGTCAACGCAGCTCGTCCTTCACGATCTCGCCGCCGCGCACGATCATCCGCAGATTCTTCCCGTCGGCAGCGAGCAGGGAGATGTCCTCGAGCGGGTCGCCGTCGACGACCAGCAGGTCGGCGTGCGCGTCCGGCGCGATGCAGCCGAGCTTGCCCTGCTGCAGCATCAGCTCGGCGTTGACCGAGGTGGCCTGGCGGAGGAGCTCGAGCGGGCTGAACACTTCGCGGCGGATGGTGAATTCGCGGCACTCCTGCACGTACATCGGCCCGAGGAGATCGCTGCCGAAGCCGATCTTGACGCCGGCCTCGCGCATCTTGTCCATGCCGGATAGCGCCTGCTCGTAGGCGTACTCGGCCTTTTCCTGGCTCACCGCGGGGAAGCCGAGCTCGCGTCCCATCTCAACGAGCGCGAAGATCACCACCATCGTCGGCACGATGTACGCGCCGCGCTGCGCGACGAAGCGCGCGGTGTCGTCGTCGATCAGCGTGCCGTGCTCGATGGAGCGCACGCCGAATTCCACGCAACGCCGGACCGCGCTCGCCGGGTGGCAGTGCGCGGCGGCGTAGGTCCGCCGCTCGGTGCATTCGTTGACGATGGCGCGGATCTCGTCCTCGCGGTACTGATTCATCCAAATCGGGTCGGTCGGCGAGGCGACCCCGCCCGAGCCCATGATCTTGATGCAATGCGCGCCCTGGCGCAGCTCGTCGCGCGCCGCGGCGATGCACGCGTCGACGCCGTCCGCCACCCGGCACGCCCAGTTGACGATGCCGCAGGAACACGACTCGTGGTCGGGCGCTTTCTGCTCCAGCGGCCGAAAGTCGCCGTGCCCGCCGGTCATCGACAGCACCTTGCCGGCGTAGAAGAAGCGCGGCGCGCGTACGAGTCTGTCGGCGATCGCCTTGGCGAGCGAGTAGTCGCCGCCGCCGATGTCGCGCACGGTGGTGAAGCCGCAGTCGAGCGCATGGCCGAGCATGCGGATCGCGTGCGCGGTGCGGTAGGGCTCTCCGATCGCCTCGATCTTCTGCATCGACACGTCGCTGCAGTACGCGTGCAGGTGCGCGTCGATCAGACCCGGCATCAGCGTGCGGCCGCCCACGTCGATCACGCGCGCGTCCTTGTCGGCGATGGGTTTCGGAGAAATCTCCCGAATCAGTCCGTCGGCGACGCGCAGGTACATGCCCGCGGAACAATCGACGTTCGTGCCGTCGAAGATGCGGGCGTTCTTGAAGAGGAGCGGTGTCATCGTCGATTCGCTTTTAGGGAAACCTCTCGCAGCGCAATCCACGTAGGGTATTTCAGAGGTTCCATAGTCGCGTCGATACAAGCTTCGGCTCTTGCATGGCGCGGAAGCACCGATCGGCTCCCGTCTACGTATTGTAGATCACGCCCTGACGGCGCCTTCGCCCCCGCGCAGGCATGAAGCTTGCATTACGCCACCGCATGAGCGAATACGCACGGAATGTCCGCGCCTCCGAGTTGAGCCTCGTCGACGCCCCGCCCGCTCCGGCTCCTGATCCCGTCGCGCCTGCGGACGCGCACGCCGAACGCGCTGCGCCTGCGCCGAGCGCGCACGCCGAGCACGCTCTCCCTGTGCCGAGCGCGCACATCGAGCGCGCCGTCCCTGCGCCGAGCGAAGCCCGGTTCCTCGCGAAAGCAAGACAGGAGCACGCCGCGGGTCAGGTCGATCCGTCGCTGTGGGCGCGCGCGCTCGCTCAAGCCGGCGACGACCCGGCGCAGGCCACGCGGATCTATGTCAACATGCGCGCGACAGCACTTCGTGTCGCAAAACGTAACGAGAAGGCCGCAAAGCGCGAGCTCGTCGTCGAGAAGCTCCGCAGCGCGCCCGAGATCGATTGGGGTGCAAAGCCTGCGGGGGCCCCGAAAACAAGCGACGAGACGGCGTCGAAGGAGCCCGATCGGAAGCATCACAGCGGCGCCAACCCGAAGCGCCGGCGCATGATCGCGCTCGCCGCCGCGGCCGGGTGTGCGGTCGTCGTCTCCGGCTTGATCGCCCTGCGCCTCGGTAGCGATTCGGCGTCCTCGGACGAGGGTGCGAAACCGGCGAGCGCCGCCGGGGCTTCCCAACGTGGGATGCCTCCGGTCCGCGCGGGCGGGGTAACCCAATCGGAGGCGTCGGCGGTCGAAAACAACTCCGCGGAGGAAATCGTCGGCAAGGTTCAGGCGCTGGAGAAGGCCGGCAATTGGCACCTCCTCGCGATCTACGCCGCGGAGTGGACGCGGAAGCAGCCGGCGAATCCCAACGCGTGGAAGCAGCTGAGCCAAGCCTATGCCCGGCTGCGTCAGTTCAACGAGGCCGTCGACGCCGCCACGAAAGCGACCGAGGTCGCGCCCGAGGATTGGCTGACGTGGCAGAACCTCGGACAGGTGAACCTCGCCGTGCCGCGATTCGCGCAGGCGCTGGCCGCCTTCCAGAAGGCGACGACGCTTAACGACCAGGACGTCGTCAGCCTGACGCAGGTCGGCGTCTTGAACGCCCAGCTCGGCAATCTTCCCGACGCGAGGATCGCCTTTGACAAAGCGTTGGCCGCGAGCCCCGAGGACGTGCCGGCGCTCTGCGGCGCGGCGTCGCTCGCGCAGAAGGAGGGACGCGTGAAAGACGCGGAAGCGATGACCCGTAAGCTTGCATCGCTTTACAGCGTTTGTCCCGAGCCGCCGGCCCGCGAAAGCGTGCGGGTGATCGCGAGCGACCCCCCCCGACGAAGCCCAAGGCGGCACCCGTTCGCCGGTGAAGCGCGAGCGCGGCTGACGCGGCCAAAGGCGACGTGCGTCGCAGCAGCACGTGCACGCTGCCGTAAATGCTCGTGCGCGAGGAGCAAGGCGAGGAGCTCGCGACCGACGAGGCCGGTGGCGCGGGCGAGGAGCGCGGTGCGGGTATTGCGGTTGCCGTGTTCAAACGATTAGCGGATCACCTCATCCGCGCGGAGCAGCAGCGTTTGCGGAACGGTGAATCCGAGCGCGCCGGCCGTTTTCAAGTTGATCACGAACTCGAACTTCGTCGGCTGCTCGATCGGAAGGTCAGCGGGGCTGGCGCCACGCAGGATCTTGCCGATGATGGCGGAAACGCGCAGGTTGCCTTCGGCCACGTCGGGGAGCAAGGACATCTGCTTCCCGAATCTTGCCTCTAGGGTTGCTAGGAACGCGTTCTTGGTGACGTTGGCTATGGCTTGCGAACGTGCTACACGGCTGGCGAATGCTGGCCACTGCGCAACGAAGGTCAAGCGTACGCGAGCTTTCTGCCTTTCGGTGGAGGTACGACCCGGCCAGTTTCGCGAGCAGTGTCGATCCAAAGCGAAATCGCATCGTTCGCGTTAGAGAGCGACTCGATCTGCGTCGAGCCATGTGCCATGCAGCCAGGGAGCTCCGGAACCTCGGCGATGTAGGCGCCGTCGTCCTCGCTCCAATAGAGGATGATCCCGTATTTATTCATCGGGCGGGCTCCAGAGCCGGTAGCGTGCCACGATCAGTCGTACTTGCTTTACTTGATACGGTTTGGCGTGCTTCCCATCGCGCTGAAGGTTCAGCTCAATCCCATGAGAGCGCGCCACCCGTCTGATACTCAATCACCCTCGTTTCGAAAAAGTTCTTCTCCTTCTTGAGATCGATCATCTCCGCCATCCACGGGAACGGGTTGTCGGCCTTGTCGAAGAGTGCGTCGATGCCGATCTGCTGGCAGCGGCGATTGGCGATGAAGCGCAGGTATTCCTTGAACATGGTGGCGTTCAACCCCAGCACGCCGCGCGGCATGGTGTCCTCGGCGTAGGCGTACTCGAGGTCGACGCCGCGCTTCATCAGCGCGCGGATCTCCTCGCGGAACTCCGGCGTCCACAGGTGGGGGTTCTCGAGCTTGATGGTGTTGATCAGGTCGATGCCGAAGTTGCAGTGCATGCTCTCGTCGCGCAGGATGTACTGGTACTGCTCGGAGCTGCCGGTCATCTTGTTCTGCCGGCCCATCGCCAGGATCTGCACGAAGCCGACATAGAAGAACAGCCCCTCCATGATGCAGGCGAACACGATCAGGCTCTTCAGGAGCTTCTGATCGGCCTCCATCGTGCCGGTCTTGAACGTGGGGTTGGTGAGCGTGTCGATGAACGGGATCAGGAACTCGTCCTTGTCGCGGATCGACTTGATCTCGTGGTAGGCGTTGAAGATCTCCGCCTCGTTCAAGCCCAGGCTCTCGACGATGTATTGGTAGGCGTGGGTGTGGATCGCCTCCTCGAACGCCTGCCGCAACAGGTACTGCCTGCACTCGGGCGCGGTGATGTGGCGATAGGTGCCGAGCACGATGTTGTTGGCGGCGAGCGAATCGGCGGTGACGAAGAAGCCGAGGTTGCGCTTGACGATGAGCCGCTCGTCGTCGGTCAACCCGTTGGGGTTCTTCCACAGCTCGATGTCGCGCTGCATGTTGATCTCTTGCGGCATCCAGTGGTTGGCGCACGCCGAGAGATACTTTTCCCAGGCCCATTTGTACTTGAAGGGGACGAGCTGGTTGACGTCGGACTCGCCGTTGATGACGCGCTTGTCCTCGGCGCGCACGCGGAAACCGTTGGCCGGCGCGTGTACTTTGGCGTCGAGATCGCGAACAGGCTCATTCGACAACTGAGGAGGCGACAGGCCCGCACCGTAGATCTCTGCCGAAGTCTTGGCGCCGAAATTGGCGCCGAAGGGGGCAACTGGGGCACGGGGCGATTCGGGCAGCGGGCGGGCCTCGCCCGGGGTCACGAAATCGTCTTCGAAAATGAGCATGTTGTCCTCGCTTCCTGTCTGGCTGAGGCTGTTGTTTGTCGTTCCTTCGGCCCCGCTTCGGTTTCCTCCGCCGAAACAGGGCCTCACCGCCGACCCGGCCCTCACTGCGGTCCGGAGTCGCGCTGCGCGCTCACCCCGGGCTAGGCAACCGACGCAATCGTCGCGCCTAATGCACCGCGCTCAACCTCGCGTACAGATAATCCGGGGCGAAGTCCTGCCCATCGTGCCAAGCGATCGTCGCGAGCCCGTAGTCCAGATAGAACTCCGCGAACCGCGCCCGATCGCGCAACCCTTCGAATTCCTCGCCATACAGCTCGTCGGCGAGATCGACCACCCCTTTCTTCCCGTCGTTGAACTCCAGCCAAACCTTGTAGTCACCGAGATACCGCGCATCCACCACATGACATGGTGCTTGCTCGTACTGGGCCATCTACCGGGTCCTCCTGGTTGGTTGCTCGAACACCTCCCGCTACCCACCTCCGATGACGCGCTTCGCGTCGTTGCGTCCGGCGTCGCAAAACCAACCAGCTCCTGTCTGGGTCGCGCCGGCGGTTGTTGTTTCTGGTCTGACTACGGTCCGACTCCTCATTAGCTGTCATTCCCGCGGCCTTTAGTCCCCGTGAAAACGGGGAGGGAATCCAGCGTCGTTATGCGACGAAAGACACTGGGTCCCCGCTGGAGCCTGCCCTCGAGTGCTTGAATCGGGGCGGGGACGACGAACAAACCCGCTTGCGCAGAGATCCAGGTTTTCATGTGCTGCCGCAACTTGGGCCCCGGCCTTCGCCGGGGCGACGATTAATCACTGACACGATTCGCAACTCGGGTCGTCGATCTGGCAGTACTTCGGCGCCTCGGGTTCTTGCGCAGCGTGCTTGAGCGCAGACGCCTTAATGCTCGACGCCAGGCTCGACCCACCCGCGAGATTGCCGACCGCGCCGCCCGACGACGGGACGGCGTTGAGCTCGCCACCCTGTCCGGTCGACTTCTCCGCCGATGTCGCCGCCAGCGTGCGCAGGTAGTACGTCGTCTTCAACCCGCGGATCCAGGCGAGCTTGTACGTCTCGTCGAGCTTCTTGCCCGACGCGCCCGCCATGTAGATGTTGAGGCTCTGCGCCTGGTCGATCCACTTCTGCCGGCGCGCGCCCGCTTCGACGATCCACTTGGCGTCGACCTCGAACGCGGTCGCATAGAGCGCGCGCAGCTTCGCCGGCACGCGATCGATCTTCGCGAGCGAGCCGTCGAAGTACTTGAGATCGGAGACCATCACCTCGTCCCAGAGGTTGAGCTTCTTCATTTCCCCGACCAGGTGCTCGTTCACCACGGTGAACTCGCCCGAAAGGTTCGACTTAACGTAGATGTTCTGGTACTCGGGCTCGATCGATGCACCCACGCCGACGATGTTGGAGATCGTCGCGGTCGGCGCGATGGCGATGCAGTTGGAGTTGCGCATGCCGTGCTGCTTGATCCGCGCCCGGAGCGCGTCCCAGTCCATGGTCGAGGATTCGTCGATCTCGACGTAGCCGCCGCGCTCCTCGGCCAGGAGCTTGAGCGAGTCCTGCGGCATGATGCCGCGGTGCCAGAGGCTCCCGCGGTAGCTGCTGTAACGACCGCGCTCCTCGGCCATCTCGGTCGAGGCCCAATACGCGTAGTAGCACACCGCTTCCATCGAACGGTCGGCGAAGCTCATCGCCTCGTCGCTCGCGTACGGCGCGCCGAGCAGGTGCAGGCAATCCTGGAAGCCCATGATGCCCAGGCCGACCGGGCGATGCTTGAGATTGGAGTTCCGCGCCTTCGGCACCGCGTAGTAGTTGATGTCGATTACGTTGTCGAGCATCCGCATCGCGGTGCGGATGGTCGTCTCGAGCTTGTCGTGATCGAGCTCGTATTTGCCAACTGAGTTCCCGCCGTCCACCTGCTTCATGTGGTTGGCGAGGTTGACCGAGCCCAGGTTGCACACCGCGATCTCGGCTTCGCTGGTGTTGAGCGTGATCTCGGTGCAGAGGTTGGAGCTGTGCACTGTGCCGACGTGCGACTGCGGCGAGCGCACGTTGCACGCGTCCTTGAAGGTGATCCACGGATGCCCGGTCTCGAACAGCATGGAGAGCATCTTCCGCCAGAGCTGCACCGCGGGGATCTTCTTGTGGAGCTTGATCTCGCCGCGCGCCGCCTTCTCTTCGTAGCGCGTGTACGCCTCCTCGAACTTGCGGCCCCACTTGTCGTGGAGATCCGGTACGTCGGAGGGCGAGAACAGCGTCCATTCGCCGCCTTCCATCACCCGCTTCATGAACAGATCCGGGATCCAGTTGGCGGTGTTCATGTCGTGCGTGCGGCGGCGGTCGTCGCCGGTATTCTTGCGCAGCTCCAGGAACTCCTCGATGTCGAGGTGCCAGGTCTCGAGATACGAGCACACGGCGCCCTTCCTCTTGCCGCCCTGGTTAACTGCTACCGCGGTGTCGTTCACGACCTTCAGGAACGGCACGACGCCCTGAGACTTGCCGTTGGTGCCCTTGATGTGGCTGCCAAGCGCGCGGACGTTGGTCCAGTCGTTGCCCAGGCCTCCGGCGAACTTGGACAAGAGCGCGTTCTCCTTGATCGCCTCGTAGATGCCGTCGAGATCGTCGGCGACCGTGGTCAAGTAGCACGACGAGAGCTGCGAGCGGTGCGTGCCCGAGTTGAACAGCGTCGGCGTCGAGGACGTGAAGTCGAATCTCGAGAGCACGTTATAGAACTCGATCGCGCGCGCCTCGCGGTCGACCTCGTTCAACGCCAGCCCCATCGCCACGCGCATGAAGAAGCACTGCGGCAGCTCGAAGCGTCGTCCGCCGACGTACTGGTCGACGAGGAAATAGCGGTCGTAGAGCGTCTGTAGCCCCAGGTAGCCGAACTGCAGATCGCGCTCGGGCACCAGCGCCTTGCCCAGCGTCTTCAGGTCGTACTGCGCCAGCGCCTCGTTGAGCAGCCCGATCTTGATCCCGTGCTTGACGAAGCGCGGGAAGTACTCGGCGTACTTCGTGGTCATGTCGGCCTGGGTGGCTTCCTCGCCCATCGCCTCGTAGCGGATCGAGTCGAGCAGCAGCCGCGCGGTGACGAAGCTGTACGCGGGATCCTTCTCGATCAGCGTGCGCGCCGCGAGGATCACGCACTTGCGCACCTCGTCCATCGGCACGCCGTCGTACAGATCCTTGAGCGTGGCTTTGAGAATGCGCTCGGGGTCGACGTCGGAGAGCCCTTCGCACGATGCCCGCACCAAGCCTTCGAGGCGCGCGAGATCGAGCGGCTTCGACATGCCTTGGTCGACGACGTTGATGGTCGCGGGCGCAGGCTCGCCCTTCGCGCTCCTCTGCTTCTCCTGCGCGCGCTCCTGGGCGCGCTTCTCGCGATAGAGCACGTACGCGCGCGCGACTTCGTGCTCGCCGCCGCGCATCAGCGCGAGCTCCACCTGGTCCTGGATCTCCTCGATGTGGATCGCGCCGCCCTCGGGCTTGCGGCGCATGAGCGCGGCGACGACTACCTCCGTAAGCTGCGCGGTCAGCTCGCGCACGCGCGCGGAAGCCGCGCTCTGGCCGCCGTTCACGGCAAGAAACGCCTTGGTCAGCGCGATCGCGATCTTCGACGGCTCGAAGGCGACGACCGCGCCGTTGCGGCGGATGACTTTGTACTGCGCCAGTCGCGGATCGGTGCTGCCTGCCATCGGCGATCTCGTGTCGCCGGCGGTCGGGTTTTGCGGGGTGGATGGAGAGGCGGCAGCGCCGGAACTAGCGAGGTGCATTGTGAACTCCTCGTGAAATCTTGTCGTTCTTGGTACCTCAACCGCACTACGCCGGGAAGTGCCCGGTTCCTGCGAGTCGTGCGCCGGGTGCTTCCGGAGCTGCCGGCCCCTCGGGCGCGCGAGCACGCCGCAAGGGGGCTCCGGAGACCGCCCCCAGAATTCCCTTGGGAATCAAAACCTACTATATCTTGTGTTCAAGTGCTCAATCAAGACTAATCATAGTAGGTCGATCGGGCATGCGCAAGGTCTTTTTGATGCACAGAAAAGGAGCTCGAAAAGCGCCGCGAAATCAGACTTCTATCGTTTCATTCGGCAACGCTGCACCGCCGATCCACCGGAAATCCACGACATTGTCCACAGGGTCAAGAATTATGCGACATGGCAGTCGCGCGGGAGATCGAAAGCATGTCTGCCCGACTGAGAACCGCGGGCGTGGTCCGCATGGCCCGGACCCGAGCGAAGCAATGCCGGCGATCGCGCGGCACCGACCCGGGGTTCGCGCCTTGGCGCCCACCCGCGCCAGCGATGCGCGGGCGCGGGAACGTACAGTAGAATCTAGACAATATGGTTTAAGCGCGAGCGTGGCGCGCACGACTCGCAACGGCAGAACCTCGTCGCCAACCACCGAGCCTAACAAGAGCCATGGCCACGAACGACCCCGAGACATCCCTGCATACGACGCCGCGCCACGGCGACGAGACCCTACCGGGGCGCATGGACGGGCTCATCGATACGTCGGGGCGCGGATCCCGGCACGCGCGATCCTCGTTCGACGCGCGCACCGCCGCGCCGACGACGCTGGGAGGATTGCTCGGCCGTCGCCTCGCGGCGATCGGAAGGGCGACCACCGTTGCGTTCCGCGCCGTGTTCGCCGACGGCTCGACCTACTCCAACGCCGAACGCTTAGGCGCGCCGCCGGCGCTGACGGTCACGTTCAAGTCCGTCGCCGCCGAGCTTCGCGTCGTCGCCTTCGGTCACGTGGGGCTCCTCGAATCGTACTTCGACGGCAGCGTCGACATCGACGGCGAGCTCGCGCTCGGCGTGCGCGCCGCGATGGACGCGGCGTTCGATCGCCATCCGAATGCGCTGGTTGCGTTGCGCAACCGCTGGCACGAGCTGCGGTTCTCGAACCGGTCGATCGCGCAGGCGAAGAAGAACGCGCGCTTCCACTACGGTCACGGCGAAGCGTTCTACAAGCTCTGGCTCGACCGCGTCGGCATGATGTACACCTGCGCCTACTGGAAGGAGGGTACCCAGACGCTGGAGGAGGCGCAGGTGAACAAGATGGATCACGTCTGCCGCAAGGTCGAGCTCAAGCCGGGCGAGACCTTCGTCGACGTGGGCTCCGGCTGGGGCGGGCTCCTGTTCCATGCCTACGAGCGCTTCGGCGCGCTCGGCACCGGCGTCAACACGACCACCGAGCAGGTCGAGGAGACGCGCGCCGAGATCGCACGCCGCGGCCTCTCCGACAGGCTCAAGGTCGTCGAATGCGACATGCGCGAGATCCCCGGCCAGTACGACAAGCTGCTCTCGATCGGCACGCTCGAGCACGCGGGGCCCGATGGGCTGGCCGAGGTCGTGCGCACCCATGCCGCCGCGCTCAAGCCCGGAGGACTGGGCGTCATCCACTTCATCGGTCACATCGGCGACTTCGCCACCGAGTTCTACATCCGCAAGCATATCTTCCCCGGCGGCTGGATCCCGAGCCTGTCGCTCGCAATCGACTCGATGGAGCGCTGCGGGCTCGAGGTGCTCGACATCGAGAACCTGCGCCGGCATTACGCCCTCACGCTCGACGCCTGGGCCGAGCGCTTCGACGCCAATTGGGACGCGATCCACGCGCTCGATCCCAAGCGCTTCGACGAGCGCTTCCGGCGAACCTGGCGCACATATCTGTGGTCGTGCGCGGAGATGTTCCGGTCCAAGAACAGTCGAACGCACCTGTTCCAGGTGACGGTCGCCAAGGGCAACGTCCGGGCCGACGGCTATCCTATGAGCCGGGCGTTTTTGTACCGCCAGGATGCAGCGGCGCGGTAGTTGGTCGTTTCCGCTCAACAATCAGTTGTCGTCCCGGCGCAGGCCGGGATCCAATTTCGATCGTTTGACGCTTGCCAATCCAACTGGGCCCCAGCCTTCGCCGGGGCGACGAACCCTCCTTGGCCACCTACGCTGAAAAGGTCGCCGACCTCAAAGCCGAGCTCGCCGCCGGTAGCGGCGGCGTGACGCGCGTCGGCCTGGCCAAGCCCACCTCGAATCTGTTCCGCGACCGCGCGCCGCGCCGCGCGCCGCGCATCAACCTCAAGCACTTCAACCGCGTGCTCGCAATCGACACCGCCACGGGCACCGTCGAAGCCGAGGGCATGACCACCTTCGTCGATCTCGCCGACGCGACGCTCGAGCACGGCCTCATGCCGCAGGTCGTGCCGCAATTGAAATCGATCACGCTCGGCGGCGCGCTTGCCGGCGTGGGAATCGAAGCGACGTCGTTCAAGTACGGACTGGTGCACGACACGGTCGCCTCGTTCGAGGTGCTCACCGGCGACGGCCGCATTCTTACCTGCACCCGCGACAACGAGCATCGCGACCTCTTCTACGGCTTTCCCAACGCCTACGGGACGCTCGGCTACGCGCTCAAGGTCACCCAACGCACGCTGCCGGTGAAGCCGTACGTGCACATCGAGCACCACCGTTACACCGATCCGGCGGCGTGCTTCGCGGAGGTCGCGCACTTTGCCGCGACGCGCGACACGGCGTTCCTCGACGGGGTGGTGTTCACGCCGGGCGAGCTCTACCTCGTGCGCGCGAGCTTCGTCGAGACCGCGCCGTATCTGAGCGACTACACCTACGAGCAGATCTACTACCGCTCGATTGGCGATCGCGCCAGCGATTTTCTGCGCGTGCGCGATTATCTCTGGCGCTGGGACACCGACTGGTTCTGGTGCTCGAAGAACGTCGGAGCGCAGAACCCGCTGCTGCGGCGGCTGTACGGGCGCGAGCGCCTGAACTCGATCACCTACCAGAAGATCATGCGCTGGAACAGCCGGCACGGATTGACGCGGGCGTGGAACCGGCTCACGGGCGTGCATCCCGAGTCGGTGATCCAGGACGTCGACATCCCGCTCGAGCGCGCGGCGGAATTCCTGGAGTTCTTCAACGCCGAGATCGGCATCCTTCCGGTGTGGATCTGTCCGATCAAGGCACCGCCGGCGAGCGAGCGCTTTGCGCTGTATCCGCTCAAGCCCGAGGCGCTGTACGTCAACTTCGGCTTCTGGGACGTGGTGCGCGACCACAGCGCGCGTCCTGCTGGGTATTACAACCGCAAGGTGGAGCGCAAGGTCGAGGCCCTCGGCGGGATCAAATCGCTGTACTCGGACTCGTACTTCACCGAAGAGGAGTTCTGGCGCAGCTACGACCGCGATGCGTACCGCGCGTTGAAGAAGCGCTACGATCCGGCCGGCGCATTGGGAGACCTTTACGCCAAGACCGTGTTGCGGAAATGATCGAAACCGCTTTTGCGCTGCACTGCATCAAGGGTTGACCTGGATCAAAGCGAAACGCGTCTCCCGGTCCTATAGTGCGCATGAGTTGTGACGTCGCCGTGCACCGGGACCGGGTGCGGAAGCGTCCGCTATCTGGCGTGTCCCATTCTCCCCGGCGCACCGGCGCTGTCGCAATGCGGGACCCGGCGTTCGTGGCAATGCATTCGCGGACGCGCGGAGTCGGATGTTTCCTGCGATGGAGAAAGGCAATGACAAATCTCACCCGTTTCGACCCCTTCGGTGATCTCGTCCGCTTCGATCCGTTCCGGAGGATGGATGAATTGTTCTGGACGCCTCGGCTGCCGCTGTATCGCACCCTGCCGAGCGAGCTCGAGATGCGGATCGACCTCACCGAGGACGACAAGGCGTTCTACGTCAAGGCGGACCTGCCCGGCCTCAAGAAGGAAGATATCCAGGTCGCGATCGATGGCAACGAAATCTCGATCGCCGCGGAAATGAAGAAGGAGACCGTGGAGAAGAAAGGCGAAAGCGTGCTGCGCAGCGAGCGCTATCACGGGCGGTGGGCTCGCAGCTTCACGCTGAGCCACGAGGTTGACGAGGCGAAAGCCGACGCGAAGTACACGGATGGCGTGCTGATGCTCACGCTGCCCAAGAAGGGCGGTGCCCCGGTCAAGCAGCTCGCGGTGCATTAAAGCGGGAAGCAGGCCGGGCGTGCCAAGCCCGTCGAAGCGCGTCCGGACGGCAAGATCGCAAAGAACAGGAGCTTTTCCGCTCGCCCTGCGACGCACCGCGAGGGCGAGCGGGTTCAGATAGCCTCGACAGAGGCTCTTGGGTGCGCTTCGAGCGCACATTGGGACCGCCGTGGAGGCGGCCCGCAGGTAGGTGCAGTAGCGCGCAGCGCGCGCGTCTCGGCGCAAGGGGCGCGCGCGCAGCGCGGTTTTCCTCTCGCGCCCGCACGCGTGGTTGTGCTTGCGCAGGCCTCGGCCTAGAATCGCGCCGTTCCGGGATTCAGACCAAACGACGATGACCTCGCCCGCGCTGCGCATGCGCCGCCGCGTTGTCTCCTTCGGCGCGACGCTCCTCGCGGCGCCGCTGCTGGCGTTGTCGCGCCAGAGCCGAGCCTCCACGGGGCCGCGCGCGCTGTCTTTCGAGCACACGC
>DASVPH010000118.1:0-5548 GCA_036382945.1 Casimicrobiaceae bacterium | reverse complement strand
ACTAGTACCGCGCCCCATAAGTTTCGCTATGTTCGAGCCGACCCGCATCGCCGACCGCTTTGTCGCTCATCCTCGCCATAGCCCAAGCTATGGCTGCGGTTCGCTTCGCGCGCTCGGCGCGCGGGATCGTCTCTCGGCATGGACGCAAACTTATGGCGCGCGATACTACGCGACGGTTTCCTCGCGCCATAATCCCAGCGCCTTCTGCGCCGGACGGTCCGAATAGCTGAAAAGCACCGCGTCCTCGGTGGCCTCGTGGGCCACCCGGCACCACGACGGCACGACGAAGACATCGTGCGGCTCCCAGTCGAACTGTTCATCGCCCACGCAGCTTCGCCCGCGGCCCTCGACGGCGCAGTGCACAGCGGCGTCGGTCGTTCGATACGGCTGCCCGTGCCAGCCCGCGGGCAGCCACTGAACGAATGCGCCGATCGTCGGCATCGGATAGCCGCCGGTGACCGGATTCACGAATTGCATCTTGAAGCCGTGACTCGGGTGCGGCGGACCGCCGCGCCGGATCTGCTCCAGCGCTTCGCGCGTGCGCGCATAGGGGTAGCTGAAGATCGGCGTGGTGGCCGAGCGCGCGGCGTACTCGAGCGGCAGCAGATTGGTACCGAAGCGCGCCAGCGCGTCGCCCTCGGGGCGCGTCACCGGCTGCGCTTCCTGCGGATGGCGCTCGGCGAAGCCCGCATCGAAGAACGCCACCATCGGAATGTCGAGACCGTCGAGCCACACCACCGGCACATCGCCGGGGTTGCCATGGTCGTGGAAGGTCCACGACGGGGTAATGATGAAATCGCCCGGATGCATCGTCGTGCGCTCGCCGTCGACCGCGGTGTACGCGCCTTCGCCCTCGACTACCATGCGCAGCGCCGACTGGGTGTGGCGATGGCTGGGCGCGACCTCGCCCGGCAGAATGAGCTGCAGACCCGCGTACAGGCTGTGGGTGATCGACGATGCGCCGCGCAGCCCCGGATTCTCCATGACCAGGACGCGGCGTTCGGCTTCGCGGGCGGTGATCAACCGTCCGGCTTCCATGAGATACGGGCGCACGTCGCGATAGCGCCAGAGCGCGGGGACGCACGCCGGCGCCGGATAGGGCGGCACCAGGTTGCCCAGCGCTTCCCACAGTGGCGTCAGGCTGTACCGGGCGATGCGCTCGTAGAACGCGCTGCGCTCGTCGGTCTGCTCGGCTTTGGCGAAGAGCATAGTGTCTCCTCCTTGCAATAATTCTCTCACAGCCCGCCGCGGGGGTTGCGGCGACGGTAACTGCAGGAGAGCCTCGCTCCACCTCGCCGGTCGCCCCACTCGCAGTGCGCGGGGATCGCGCGTGGCGAGTCACGGTAGCGGCCGACACGCGACATTACGACTGTCTTGACAGCTCAAGGAGGCCGCGGAATTCCCGCACGTAGCCAGGCGCCGAAAAGAGCCAGTCGAGCGCATCGTAGTAACGCTCCGCCGAGCGGCCTTGATAGATGTCGTTGCGTACCAGGCGGTCGACGCCGTCGGCGTGATACACCAGCCCGAACAGGCGCGAGGAAATCTGCACCCGCGATGCCCGGACCAGCCGCAGCGTCTGATAGCGCTGGAAGGCTGCCGCAAATTCACCGTCGGCGGCGTCGGCCGCGCCGGCGAGGCAGACCGCGTCCTCCATCGCCATCGCCGCACCCTGCGCCAGGTATTGAAGCATCACATGAGCGGCGTCGCCCAGCAGCGTAACCGGACCTTCGCTCCAGCGCTCGACCGGCTCGCGAAAGCGCAGCATCCAGCGCCGGAACACCTTGGGCACGCGCAGGAGCTCGAGCGGCTTGTCGCAGTTGGCCGCGAACAGCGGCAGCACTTCCTCCGGAGGTGCCTCCTCGTTGTGCCCCGTGCCGGCGTGCTCGCGCACCACCGTGGCGACCAGGTTGAAGAGCCTCCAGCCGCGCAGCGGGTAATGCACGATGTGCGTCCCGGGTCCGGCCCACAGCGTCGCGGCCGGCCAGCGCAGATCGCGAGGCATGTCGTCGACCGAGAGCACCGTGCGATAGCACATGTGGCCGGACACCGGAGGCTCGCCGTCGCCGACGATTCGCTCGCGCACCACGGAGCGCGCACCGTCGGCGCCGACCAGCGCCGCTGCCGCGATGCGAGCCCCGCCGTCGAGCTCGACGCTCACGCCCTGATTCTCGATCGTGAATCCGCGCACTCGGCTGCTCGTGCGCAATTCGACCCGTTCGGGGCACGCCTTGCAGCCGTCGAGGAGCGCCCCGTGAATGTCGGCGCGGTGGGTGACCGCGTAGGGATTGCCGTAACGGCGGCGGAAGCGCTCGTCGAGCGGCACATCGATCACGCGCTCGCCCGTGACGCCGTCCATCAGCAGCAGCCGCTCGATGAACACCGCTTCCTTCTTGACCGGCTCGCCCGCATCCAGCGCATCGAGCGCGGACCAGGCATTGGGCGCGAGCTGGATGCCGGCGCCGATCTCGCCGAACTCTTGCGCCTGCTCGAGCACCATCACGCGAAAGCCCATGCGGGCGAGCGCCAGCGCGCAGGCGAGCCCGCCGATGCCTCCTCCGGCGACGACGACAGGCTTGGCGTTGCGCGGCCGGTTCATGGGCGGCTCACCACGGAGCACAGCTCCCCGGCGGGACCCGGCACGCGATTACCGCGGCGGGGTCTCGATCAGCTCCAGGAGTTGCTCCTTCGTGAGCGGCGCCGTCTTGCGCTTGAGCACGACGGCGTCCTGAGCGATGAGGTCGAGCCCGATTTTGTCCGCGTCGAGCGTGCGTCCGCCGCAACGCTTTCTCGTCCCGTGACCTACGTCCGCGGGACGATGTACGGCGGATGCGGCGCACCGCCGCGCGGCGCGAGCGGCCGCATCGGTCGATGACGGGGCGGATGCGGACGGACGGGCGCGAAGATCGCAAGCGGGTAGGCGTAGTAGGCGTAGGCGCCGGCCGCGAAGTTGCCCTCGCCCATGTCGGCCGCCTCGCGCCCGGCCTGGGCCGCGAGAAGCTCCTTCTGCCCGGCGAGGCGCCGCTCGTCGATGATCCGCTGCGTGGCGCTCTGGTCGAGCGCGTCGCGGATACGTTCCAGCTTCGCGACCGCCACCAGGTCGGGCTCGCCGGTCTGGACGTCGAATGACGATCCCTGGTTGCACGGCGTATCGGTGTAGACGACGCCCAGATGCGCGTCGAGGCAGCGGTAGACGACGGTGGTCGCCGCCGAGGCGGCCGCGCTGAACGACAGCGCGAGAACCGCCGCGCCGAGCGCGCGCATCGCGTTGGTCGAGGCCGATTCCGAGTGACGCATCGTCGGCGACTCCTGGCATCGGACGCCACGTCGATCTTCGCGACCCTGAGCTTTCGCAAAGCGCGAGCCTTCGGCGTTCCGCGCTCATTCTACTCCGCTTGCGGTCCAAGGCCGCAGCCTCGATTGACGAGGGGTCGCGGGTCCGTTACGTTATCCGCGGATGTATCGGACGCGGAGCACACCATAGCCACCTGGTCGAGCCGGCTCTTCGACGAGATCGCCGTGGGCGAGAGCGCAAGCTACGCCCGCACGCTCGATGCCGGCGATGTCGAGTTCGTCGACATGCTGACCGGCGATCGGCTCGACCGCGGCCCGGGACCCGTGCCGAGCGCCGCGCGAACGGCGCCGGCCAGCGGCTGTCGGATCCTGATCGCCGCGGCGATCGGAACGCAGCTTCCCGGCCCGGGCGGCACGGTGGTCGAGGAGAGCTGCCGCTTCTCCGGACGGGTCAGCGTTGGCGATGCGCTCACCGCAACCGTGACCGTGCGCGAGAAGCGGCTCCAGGACGCGCTGCTCGTGCTCGGCACCCGTTGCACGAACCAACGCGGCGAAACCCTCGCCGAAGGCACGGCGATCGTCGCCTGTCCCGCGACGCGCAGGACCGTCGAGCGGGCAGGGCAGGTCGACGTCGCGCTGCACCGCTATAACGCGTTTGCCCGCCTGCTCGATCAATGCAAGGGTCAGCCCGCCGTGACGACCGCAATCGTGCACCCGTGCGATCCGGAATCCTTGCGCGGCGCGCTCGACACGGCGGCCAAGGGTCTCATCGTGCCGGTGCTGGTCGGGCCCGAGGCGAGGATTCGCGCTGTGGCGGCCGCGGCGGGCATCGATCTCACCGGCGTGAACATCGTCGGCACCGAGCATAGCCACGCCGCAGCCGAGAAGGCGGTGGCGATGGCGCGCGCCGGCGAAGTCGAGGCGCTGATGAAGGGCAGCCTGCACACCGACGAGCTGATGGGCGCCGCCGTCTCCGCTACCGGGCTGCGCACGGCGCGCCGCATGAGCCACGTGTTCGTCATGGACGTGCCGACCTATCCGAAGCCGCTGCTCATCACCGATGCGGCGATCAACATCTATCCCGATCTCGCGGCCAAGCGCGACATCTGCCAGAACGCGATCGACTTCGCGCAGGCGCTCGGCGTGGCGCGGCCGAAGGTGGCGCTGCTCTCCGCGGTCGAAACCGTGAACCCGCAGATCCAGGGCACCGTCGACGCTGCCGCGCTGTGCAAGATGGCCGATCGCGGGCAGATCACCGGCGGTATTCTCGACGGGCCGCTGGCGTTCGACAACGCGATCAGCGCGGAGGCCGCCAAGATCAAGCAGATCGACTCTCCGGTCGCCGGCGACCCGGACATCCTCGTCGTCCCCGACCTCGAGGCAGGCAACATGCTCGCGAAGCAACTGTCCTACCTCGCCGCTGCCGAGAGCGCCGGCATCGTGCTCGGTGCTCGGGTGCCGATCGCCTTGACCAGCCGCGCCGACAACGTCCGCACGCGCGAGGCGTCGATCGCCGTCATGGTGTTGCTCGCCCGCTCGCGCCGCGAGCAGCTCGGGCTGCGCTAGTGGGCCTGTCGGGCTTTCGCTCAGCTATGCCCGACGCCGTCCTGGTCCTCAACGCCGGTTCTTCGAGCCTCAAGTTCTCGCTCTTCCGCTTCGACGGCTCCGGGCTCGCGCGGATCGTCGCCGGCAATCTCGAGGAGCTCACCGGCGATGCGCGTTTCCGGGCAGTCGACCCGTCGGGCAACACCGTCGACGAGCACTCTTGGGCCCAACGCGAGGCGCCCGGTCACGACGGCGCGCTCGCGTTCCTGCTCGATTGGCTCCGTAGCCGTCCCGGCGTCGGGCGCGTCGCCGCCGTGGGCCATCGCGTCGTTCACGGCGGCGCCGGCTACGCCCGACCGGTGCGCGTGACCGACGAGGTGGTTGCGAAGCTCGAGCGCCTGGTGCCGCTCGCGCCGTTGCACCAGCCGCACAATCTGCGCCCGATCAAGGCTCTCGCGCAACGCATGCCGCACATACCGCAAGTGGCGTGCTTCGATACCGCTTTCCACCGCACGCAACCGCCGCTCGCCCAGGCCTTCGCGCTGCCGCGCGAGCTCTCCGATGCCGGCGTGCGGCGCTACGGATTCCACGGCCTGTCGTACGAGTACATCGCCTCGGTGCTGCCAGAGCGCGATGCGCGCGCCGCCGCAGGCCGCAGCGTCGCCCTGCATCTGGGCAACGGCGCGAGCATGTGCGCCATGGCCGCAGGCAG
>DASVPH010000117.1:0-24741 GCA_036382945.1 Casimicrobiaceae bacterium | reverse complement strand
GCGAGACTATGAGTCTTTTCGGCGCGCCTTTTCCTGGGTCGACGCAAGAAACGAGCTCGACGGGCTCCCCGGCGGCCGGGGGCTGAACATTGCGCACGAGGCGGTCGACCGGCACGCGGCCGGGGCGCGGCGCGACCACGTAGCGATTCGCTGGCTCGGGAAAGACGGGGCGACCGAGGATTACTCGTTTGCGCAGCTCGCCCGACTGTCCAATCGCTTCGGGAACGTGCTCGCCGAGTTGGGCGTGACGCCTGGGGATCGCGTGTATGCCGTTACCGGTCGTCTTCCCGCGCTTTACATTGCGGCGCTGGGCACCTGGAAACGCCGTGCGGTGTTCTGCACCCTATTCTCCGCCTTTGGCCCGGAGCCGATTCTGGCTCGCATGGTCAAGGGCGAAGCCAAGGTGCTCATCACGACACAGGCTCTCTACGACAAGAAGATCGCCCCGATCCGCGCCTCGCTGCCCTCGCTGCAGCACGTGCTGATCGTCGGTGGGCAGGTGCCGGGCAGCGGCGGCACGCGCAGCTTCGACGCCATGCTGGCGGCGGCAAGCGACGACTTCGCGATTCCAGCGACCGATCCGGAAGACATGGCGCTGCTGCATTTCACCAGCGGGACCACCGGCACCCCCAAGGGCGCGATCCACGTGCATCAAGCGGTGGTCGCGCATCACATCACCGGCAAGCTGGCGCTGGACCTCCATCCCGACGACGTCTACTGGTGCACCGCCGATCCGGGCTGGGTCACCGGGACCTCCTACGGCATCATCGCTCCGCTCACGAATGGCGTCACCAGCATCGTCGACGAGGCAGATTTCGATGCCGAGCGCTGGTACGACATCCTGACCGAGCACAAGGTGAGCGTGTGGTACACGGCGCCGACCGCCATTCGCATGATGATGAAGGGCGGAGTCGAAGCGGTGCACGCGCGCAAGATGCCGGCGTTGCGATTTCTCGCCAGCGTCGGCGAACCGCTCAACCCCGAGGCGGTACGCTGGGGTGTGGAGGCGTTCGGGTTGCCCTTCCACGACAACTGGTGGCAAACCGAGACCGGGGGCATCATGATCGCGAACTATCCGGCGATGGAGATCCGTCCTGGTTCGATGGGTCGGCCGCTGCCAGGGATCAACGCCGCGATCGTGCACGCGGGAGACGAGGGCACGGTGACGGTGATCGACGCGCCCGACGTACAGGGCGAGCTCGCATTGAAGACGCCCTGGCCGTCGATGTTCCGCGGCTATCTCAGCGAGCCCGACCGCTACCGCAAATGCTTCGCCGGCGAGTGGTACCTGACCGGCGATCTCGCGCGGTGCGACCGCGACGGCTATTTCTGGTTCGTCGGACGCAAGGACGACGTGATCAAGACCTCGGGACACTTGGTGGGACCGTTCGAAGTCGAGAGCGTGCTGATGGAGCATTGCGCGGTGGCCGAGGCCGGCGTGATCGGCAAGCCGGATGCGCTCGCGCTGGAAGTGATCAAGGCGTTTGTCGCGGTGAAGAGCGGGCACGTTCCGGACGAGGCGCTGAAAAGGGCGCTGCTCGCGCATGCGCGCAAGCGCCTCGGCGCGGCGGTCGCACCGAAGGAGATCGAGTTCGTCGCGGGGCTACCCAAGACGCGCAGCGGCAAGATCATGCGGCGGCTGCTCAAGGCGCGAGAGCTCGGGCTGCCGGAGGGCGACACCTCGAGCCTGGAGAGCGGCTGATGGCGACCGAGCCGCTCGCCTTGCCGGAGTTGCAGCGCGAGCATGCACTGCACTTGCTGCGGCAGATGCTGCTGATCCGGCGTTTCGAGGAGAAGTCCGCCGAGGTCTACACCCAGGGCAAGATTCGCGGCTTCCTGCATCTGTACATCGGCGAGGAGGCCGTGGCAGTCGGCGCGATGCAGGCACTGGACCCCGATGATGCGATCGTGGCGACGTATCGCGAGCACGGCCACGCGCTCGCGCGAGGCATTCCCGCCACCGCCGTGATGGCCGAGATGTACGGCAAGGCGAGCGGTTCGAGCCGCGGCCGGGGCGGATCGATGCACATTTTCGACGCGACCCGCCGGTTCTATGGCGGTTACGCGATCGTAGGCGGGGGGCTGCCGATCGCGCTGGGCCTTGCGCTCGCCGACAAGATGCAGGGTCGCTCGCGCGTTACCGCCTGCTTCTTCGGTGAAGGCGCGGTGGCCGAAGGCGAATTCCACGAATCCTTGAACCTCGCCGCGCTGTGGCACCTGCCGGTCCTCTTCCTGTGCGAGAACAACCGCTACGCGATGGGCACGGCGCTGGCGCGCTCGGAATCGGAGACCGACATCCAGTTGAAGGCCAAGAGCTACAACATCGCTGCGCAGGCGCTCGACGGCATGGATGTGCTGGCTGTGGAAGCTGCCGTGCGCGACGCGGCGGCTCTCGTGCGCCAGGAGTCGCGCCCGCACTTTCTGGAGCTGCGCACGTATCGGTTTCGCGCCCACTCGATGGCGGACCCCGACCTCTATCGCAGCCGCGCCGAGGTCGAAGAGTGGAAGCACCGCTGCCCTATCGCCACCTTCGCAGCGCTGCTGCGTGCGGAGGGGCTGCTCTCGGAGAAGAGCTGGAGCGACATGGAGGCGAGCGTGGCCGCCGAGGTCGACACGGCCATTGCGTTCGCCGAAGCGGGGCCCTGGGAGCCGGTCGAGGATCTGACCCGGGACGTCTATACGCCGGCGGCATCCGAGCCCGCTCGCATACAGCCATGACGAAAATGACTTACCGCGAAGCGGTACGTGGAGCGTTGCGCGATGCGCTGCACGCCGACGCGCGCGTCTTCCTCATGGGCGAGGATGTCGGCCGGTACGGCGGCGCGTTCGCGGTGAGCCTGGGACTGCTCGCGGAATTCGGGCCGGAGCGCATCCGCGACACGCCGCTCTGCGAATCGACGTTCGTCGGCGCCGGCATCGGTGCCGCGCTCGGCGGCATGCGCCCGATCGTGGAGGTGATGACGATTAATTTCAGCCTCCTCGCGCTCGACCAGATCGTGAACAACGCTGCCACGCTGCGCTACATGTCCGGCGGCCAGTTCAGCGTTCCGCTGATTGTGCGCATGGCAACGGGAGGCGGGCGCGGAATGGCCGCGCAACACTCGCACAGCTTCGAATGCTGGTATGCCCACGTTCCAGGCATCAAGGCGGTCGCGCCGGCTACGGTAGCCGATGCGAGAGGTCTGCTGCTTGCTGCGCTGAACGAGCCCGATCCGGTGTTCATTTTCGAGCATGCCTTGCTCTATCCGCGGGAGGGCGACACCGAGGACGACGTGCCGATGCGCATCGGCGTGGCCGCGGTGCGTCGCGCAGGTCGTGATGTGAGCCTGATCGCCTACGGTGGCACGGTCGGCAAAGCGCTCCAGGCCGCCGATGAGCTCGCTGCCGAGGATATCGATGCCGAGGTCCTCGATCTGCGCAGCCTACGGCCGCTCGATACGGAAACGATCCTGAAGTCGGTGACCCGCACCCACCGCGCCGTGGTCGTCGACGAAGGCTGGCGCACGTGTGGCCTTGCCGCCGAGGTGAGCGCCCTGATCATGGAAGGCGCGTTCGATGCGCTCGATGCGCCAGTCGCGCGTGTCTGCAGCGCGGAAGTGCCGATGCCGTACGCCAAGCACCTCGAGGACGCGGCCCTCCCGCAGGTGGCAAGCGTCGTTGCGGCAGTGCGCGCGTTGTTCTGAGCCGACCGTGGTTCAGTTCGTCCTGCCCAAGCTCGGCGCCGACATGACGCGGGGCAAGCTGGTCGAGTGGTGCAAGAAGCCCGGAGAACGGGTCGCACGCGGCGAGACCATCGCGGTGATCGAAACCGACAAGGCGAACGTCGATACCGAGTCGTTCGTCGACGGCGTGCTGGAAACGATCCTGGTCGAGCCGCACGACGAGTGGCTGCCGGTGGGGACGCCGCTCGCAGTGATCCACGTCGAGGGCGAGGCGGTCTCCGGGAAAGTGGCCGTGGCGCCCGCGCCCGCGGCGGGGGTGCCTCCCGCAGCGCCTGCGCCGGCACCGCCGGTGAGGCTCGGGGCCGCACCCGAGGCCGCCTTGGCGCGCCTGCGCATCTCTCCGGCTGCCCGCAAGCGCGCGCTCGATCTTGGCGTCGATCCGACGCGGCTCGCCGGCACGGGTCCCGGTGGTCGGATCATTCTCGAGGACGTCGAGCGCGTTGCTGCTGCACCAGTGATAGCGGTGCCCACGCAGGCTGCTGACCGAGCCCAGCGCATGCGCGAGGCGATCGCTGCCACGATGGCCCGTTCGAAACGTGAGATTCCCCATTATTACCTCGCCACGACGATCGCGATGGGCAACGCGCTCACTTGGCTCGAGGCGCGCAACAAGACACGGCCGGTCAGCGAGCGGCTGCTGCCGGGCGTGCTGCTGATCAAAGCCACTGCGCTGGCGCTGCGCGAAGTGCCCGAGCTCAACGGCTTCTGGCGCGACGGCCGGGCCGAGCGAAGCGAGGCTATTCACGTCGGCGTGGCGATTTCGCTGCGCGGCGGTGGCGGTCTGGTCGCTCCTGCGCTGCACGACGCGGACAAGGCGAGCCTCGACGAGCTGATGCGAGCCCTCCAGGACCTCAGCAAACGCGCCCGCGCCGGATCGCTCAGGAGCTCGGAGATAATCGATCCGACAATCACCATCACGAGCCTCGGCGAGCGGGGTGTCGAATCGGTTTTCGGCATCATCTATCCGCCTCAGCTCGCCTTGGTGGGCTTCGGCAAGGTCATCGAGCGGCCGTGGGTGGTAGGCAACAAGATCGTCGCGCAGCCCGTGGTGAGCGCGACGCTCGCCGGCGATCATCGCGCCACCGATGGTCACCGCGGGGCGCTGCTGCTCGACGCCATCGATCGCCTGCTGCAGGAGCCGGAAAAGCTGTGAGCCCCGAGCAAATCCGGTCCATCGTCCTCGCGGCGTTGAGCGAAGTCGCGCCCGAGCTCGAGGCCGGCAGTCTCGACCCGCGGGCGGAGCTGCGCGATCAGCTCGATCTCGACTCGATGGATTTTCTCAACTTCGTCCTTGGCTTGCACAAGGTGCTCGGAGTCGATATCCCCGAGGCGGACTACCGCAAACTCGCCACGCTCGACGGCTGCGTGGCTTATCTCGCGGCGAAGGCTAGGCCTGGCTAGAAAGACAATAGAGTCGCGTCGTACAAGCGGGACGACCGGTCTCCGGCGGGACCGCGAACCGGCTCACCATCCACGCCGCGAATGCCTCCGGCGGTACGGGTCTACTTCATCTTCGACGGAAGCCGTATCGTCCGCCCGGCGACCATGAACACACCGCGGCCCATGTGATGGATCGTGCGCGGGCGCTTGCGTGCCCGAGCGATCCACGCTTTCAGCACCTGCAGCACGAAGAAGTTGTACCTGTTCGCCATCCGCGCATCGACGAGCCGGCACTCGAGATTGGCGTAGCACTCGGCGACCAAGGGGGCCTTGACCCGCGAGGCGGGCAACGGCGTCAGGCCAAAGTGCACGAACTTATCCACTTTGCGCCCCGAGGTGTTCCCGCAACCCACCACCTTCGACGCGAGCTCGACCGTCGGAATCGCGATCACGCACTCTTGGGTCGCCTTGAGCACGTCGAAGGTGAAATCGCGGTTGCTAATGACGCAGCCCACGAGCGGCGGCTCGAACTCCATCATCGTGTGCCAGGACATCGCCATCACGTTAGGACGTCCTTTCCGCGCGGTCGTGACGAGCACAACGGGCCCCGGCTCGAGCAGGCGGTAGACCTGCGCCAGCGGCAACGGCCTCAGGTTGGCGAGCGAAGCCCGTCCCTTCCGTGAGCTCGTCTTCTTGGGCATGGTCGAAGCAGCCTCAGCGCGTCGGCTCGGAGCTCGGCGTCCGAGTAGGAGGAGCGTAGGTGACGCGGTGGTCGTGAAGGCGCACATACACGAGGTCGGTCGTAATCGCATCCCACAGCGGCCAGTCGGCGGGGTCCGACTGGCAGAACGACAGCCACTCTTCCTTCGGTAGCCCGTCGTGGAACGGCTCGCGCCAGGCGTCATAGGCCCAGCCGCTCGTGCCCACGTAGGCGAATCGTCCTGCCACGCCACCTTCCCCGGGAACGGCGGAGCAACTCGACTTCCCGTCGCTATCGATCGTGGCTGGAGTTCGGTTGCCTTCCTCGTGTGCTATTTTCCTCTGGTTGCGAACGCAGTGTTTGACGCTGGTCGATATCGGGCGCGTGCAGGCTCGACCGGGAGGAGGGGCTCTGCCTCAAACGCCGTCGGCCTCCGTTGCCTCCCCCTCGCCCGCGTGATGCCTGGCCAGGGTCACGCGCTTGGCTTGCGGTCCCTCAGCGGCCATTTCCGCGATGAAATGCACCGGCGTTCCAAGGGCCAGGTCGTCAAAGGCGGCATCGATGACGTTATCGCGGCCGAAGTAGTATTCAGTTCCGTCCGAGGCGCGAATGAAGCCGTAACGTTCGTCCGGATTCAGGCGGACAATGGAGCCGTGCAGCCGCGTGGGATGCACCTTGACCTGACCGCGTCGGCGTCGGACTGCGTCCTCGAGCATCCGCCCCATGTCATCGAATGCGTCCCGCAATGCGACGTAGACGTCCTCGTCGTGCTCCCGATTCGACACCAGCTCCCGGCCGGGAATGGTCGCGTCGATGCGCACGGCGAAAGGCTTTCCCTGATGCTTGTGCTTTTCGGCGAGGATGACGCTCACGCGGCAGCGCATGATGTCCGGACAGAAATGGTCAAGCTTCTTGGCGTGCTTGCGCACTGCGGCCTCGATCGCGTCCGAATGCTCGAGGCCCTGAAATGAGATGTGCAGAGGCAGTCTCATAAGCGCTCCATATGTTCGTCGAGCGTTGGCGAACTCTTGCATTCCTGACCGGATGCTCCGACCCGCACGTTTCCTGCGCGGTGTCCTGAAGTTCAGGTTGCTTCGGCTTGGGCTTCATCGGGAGCATCCTCCAGTCGCCTGGCGGCCAGCGCTCTTGCGGCACAAGGGGGAGCCGTGCTTCCCCGGATTGCTCAACGCCGGGCGTGGGTTTCCCGCACGCGCTCGCGCTCGATGGCGTGCACGACATCTCCGAGCTGCTCGGCAACGATGTCGAGCACGTCGTCGATCGTCACGATTCCGGCCAACGCCCCGCTGTGAGTGAGCACGGGCACGCGGCGGACGCCGCGCTCCCGCATCAGGCGCAGCACCTCGGTTACGGAGTCCTGTTCGTGCACCGTGAAGAGCTCGGTGCCCATCACTTCGCCGACGCTGACCTTGCGCGGGTCCAACTCCTTCGCCACCACCGCCACGGCGAGATCGCGATCGGTCAATATGCCGACAGGCACGCGCTCGGACAGGCGATCCACGCAGACGACAAGGCTCCCTACGTGGTGCTCGCGCATCAGCTTCGCTGCTTCGGCGAGGTTCATGGTGCGATACGCAAAGACTACTTCGCGATTGCAGATTTCACCGGCGTTCATATTGATCCCTATACCCAGTCCATCGTGCGAGCCGATCGAGATCGGCGTCTCGCCGCCGTTTCCGCAGTCCGTCTCCGGAAGGGGGCGCGCAGGACGCGGCTCCTGCCTCAATATGCGGCCTGAAGGACGAAGCAGGGTTGACGTATGTCAAGCTCGATCGCCGGCGGCAGTGCCTCAAATATCAGGTTGACTTCTCCGTCCCTTCTCTGAGCAGTCGTCGCAGCGGCTTGCCGATGGCGCTCTTCGGCAGCGGCGCGTCCCGGAACTGAACGGACTTCGGAACCTTGTAGGCGGTGAGCTGTTGCACGCAGTAGGCGATGAGCTCGTCGGCCGTGAGGCCGGGATCCTTTTTCACAACGACGATCTTCACGGCTTCGCCCGATCTGTCGTCCGGTGCGCCGATCGCGGCGACTTCTAGCACGCCCGGATGCGCCGCCACCACTTCCTCGACCTCGTTGGGAAAGACCTTGAACCCCGACACCACGATAACGTCCTTCTTGCGGTCGGTAATCTTGACGTAGCCCCGCTCGTCGATGAAGCCCATGTCGCCAGTGCGCAACCAGCCCTCGGCGCTGAGTGCCGCGGCCGTCTCGTCCGGCTGGTTCCAGTAGCCCTTCATCACCTGCGGCCCGCGAACCCAAAGCTCTCCCACTCGGCCCGCCGGCAAATCGTTGCCGGCGTCGTCGCGGCAGACGACTTCTGTCGACGGCAGCGGCAGTCCCACGGTTCCCGTGTATTCCTTGACGTCCGCCCGGTTCGCGGCAACCACGGGCGAAGCCTCCGTGAGGCCGTAGCCTTCGATCAAAGGCTTGCCGGTGAGCTTTATCCAGTCCTCGGCCACGTCGCGCTGCAGTGCCATCCCTCCCGCGACCGCCATCTTCAGCGCGCCGGTATCGACTTGTCGGATCCGCGGATCGCGCAACATGGCCTTGAACAGGGTGTTGACCCCGGTGATGGCCGTAAACCGCAATCTTCGTAACCCCTTGACCAGCCGGCCAATGCCGCGTGGGTCGGTGATCAGCACATCGTTTCCACCCCACTTGAGGAACATCAAAAGGTTGGTCGTCAAGGCGAAGACATGATAGAGCGGCAGCGCCGTAACGACCGTCTCCCTGCCTTCGTCCAGCTCCCGTCCGAACCAGGCGGAGATCTGCTGCAGGTTCGCGATCATGTTTCCATGGGTGAGCATCGCGCCCTTCGGGACGCCGGTCGTGCCGCCCGTGTACTGAAGCAAAGCGATGTCGTGTCGGGATCGCGACACCGGGGCGAATGCGAGTCGCCCGCCCTCGCGGAGAGCCGTCTTGAATGCAATTGCCCCGTCGATCTGCGGCACGATCATCCGCTTGAGATACCTGACGACGAGGTTCGTCGCCCAGGCCTTGGCCGGCGAAAACATATCGCCGATCCGAGCGACTATGACCGTCTTGAGGACGGTCTGGCCGCGAATTTCCTGCACGGTGTGGGCCACGTTCTCGAGTACGACGATGGCGGTCGCACCCGAGTCCTTGAGCTGATGCAACAGTTCGCGGCTGGTATAGAGCGGGTTGCAGTTGACGATGACAAGGCCCGCGCGCAATGCGCCGAACAACACGACGGGGTACTGCAGCACGTTTGGCAGCATGATGGCCACCCGGTCGCCGGCCCGCATGCCCCGGCGCGCCTGCAGGTACGCGGCGAGATCCCGACTGGCGCGCTCGAGTTCCGCGTAGGTCATGACCGTGCCCATGCTGGTGAACGCGGGCAACGCGCCAAACCGCCGGCAGCTATCCTCGATGAGCTCGGTCAGCGAGGAATGGCTCGGGGCCCCGATCTCGTGCGGGACGCCCGCGGGGTAATGCTTCAGCCAGGGCTTGTCCGGCGCATCGGAGGACGACCCCTGTCGGCTTCCGGGCGTGGCAGAGTCACTGCTCGTTTGCATTCGGCTACTTGGGGAGAAGGTATACGCGCACGAGCGACGCGGCTTGACCCAGGTCAAGCTCCACCCACTGTAGCACGCAGAGGCCGCTTGGCGCCTGGCGGGTGGCCTGTTGCGCCGGTGACCCGTACGTGCGCATGGCACGTTTCGTGTGACAATCCGCACTGCGGTGCCGCCACGATTGCACTCCCTTGCGGGTGGCTTTCTTGAATCTTCATCTGCTCTCCGCTGCCGAGGCAATTGCCGGTGTACGAAGCACGCCCCAAGGGCTTACCGCGGCCGAAGCCGCGCGCCGACTCGAGGAATTCGGCCCGAACCGCATCGAAAGCGCGAGAGGCGAGTCCCTGTCGTTGCGGCTGGCGCGCGAGTTCACGCATTTCTTCGCCCTGATCCTGTGGCTCGCCGCCGCGCTGGCTCTGCTGGCCGAGTGGAGCGCTCCCGGTCAGGGCATGGCCAAGATCGCTGTCGTGATTATCGGCGTGATCGTGGTAAGCGGTCTGTTCTCCTTCTGGCAGGAATTCCGGGTCGAACGTACACTCGCCGCTCTGCAGAAACTGCTCCCCGCGCAGGTCGAAGCGGTGCGCGACGGCACGGTGGTTCAAATACCGGCGGAGCACTTGGTCCCGGGCGATCTGGTGCTGCTGGAACAGGGCAACGATGTGCCCGCCGACTGCCGGCTGATCGAGGCGTTTGGCGTGCGGGTCAACAATGCGACGGTGACGGGCGAAGCGCTACCGCAGGCGCGCAACGCGGAGGCTTCCGCGCATGGCGATCCGCTGCAAAGCCGCAATCTGCTGTTCGCCGGCACGTCGGTGGCATCCGGGCAAGCCAAGGCCGTTGTGCTCGCCACCGGAATGCATACCGAGTTCGGAAAGATCGTGCGTCTTACGCAGGCCGGCGCGGAGATCACTTCGCCGTTGCACCGCGAGCTTGCGCGGCTCAGCCGTTTGATCGGCATCCTCGCCATCGCGATCGGGCTGGCTTTCTTCGCGATCGGACGCGCCGTCGGCGTGCCTTTCTGGCAGGACTTCCTGTTCGCCATCGGCATCATCGTAGCCATGGTGCCGGAAGGACTTCTTCCCACGCTGACCTTAGCCTTGGTTCTGGCCACCCAGCGCATGGCGACGCGCAACGTGTTGATCCGCTATCTGCCTGTGGTCGAGGCGCTTGGTTCGACGACGGTCATCTGCACCGACAAGACCGGCACCCTGACTCAGAACCGCATGAGCGTGAAGCAGCTTTTCCTGGGCGGGGCCGTGGTCGACTCTGCCGTGGCCGCGCAGCGCGATTCATCCCTTCCCCAGCGCTACCGACACGTCTTTCTCGCCGGAGCGCTCTGCCATGATCTCAGAGAAAGCAAACAGGAGGGCGAGACGGTTCTCCTCGGCGATCCCATGGAGATCGCCCTGTTGACGATGGCGCGGCAGATGCTCCCTCGGTTCGAGCGCTTCGAGAAACTCCATGAGATCCCATTCGATGCCGAGCGGATGCGCTTGAGCACCGTGCATCAGATGCCGGACGGGGCGATTCTCTACTGCAAAGGTGCTCCCGAGGTCGTGATTCCGCTGTGCACGCGGATGCTGGAGGACAACGCGTTGCGGCCCTTCGATTCCAGCCTTCGCCGGCGGGTGCTCGAAGCGCAGGCAGCGATGACGCAGCGGGGGCTGCGCGTCATCGCCTTGGCGTATCGGTCGCTCGAACCGGGTCGCGAGCACCCCGAGATGGAGGAAGAGCTTGTCTTCGCCGGGCTCGCGGGCCTCGAGGACCCCCCGCGTCCAGAGGTGCCCGAAGCCATGCGCAAGTGCCGCGAGGCCGGGATCCGCGTGATCATGATCACGGGCGACCATCCGCACACGGCTGCGGCCATCGCCCGGGAAGTCGGGCTCACCGCCACCGACCATCCCGTCGTGGTCACGGGTGAGAAGCTGCGCACCCTGTCCAGCATGCAGCTGCAGCTTGCGCTGGACGCGGCGGAAATCATCTTTGCCCGCGTGGAGGCCGATCAGAAGAGGCGTATCGTCGAGGCGCTTCAACGCAAAGGACATGTCGTGGCGGTCACCGGTGATGGCGTCAACGACGCGCCTGCGCTGAAGGGCGCGGACATCGGCATCGCCATGGGGATTGCGGGCAGCGACGTGGCCAAGGAGGCCGCCGACATGGTGCTGCTGGACGACAACTTCGCAAGTATCGTGAGTGCCATCGAGGAGGGGCGGGCGGTGTTCGAGAACATCCGCAAATTCCTGACCTACATCCTCGCGCACAATGTCCCCGAGCTGGTGCCGTATCTCGCGTTTTCGCTGTTCAACATCCCATTGGCGCTGACTCCCATCCAGATCTTGTCGGTCGACATGGGCACGGATTCGCTGACGGCGCTCGGGCTCGGCGTCGAGAAACCGGATCCACGGGTCATGCAGCGTCCGCCACGATCGACGCGCGAGCGTCTGTTCGACTGGCCGCTCGCGCTGCGCGCCTATCTTTTTCTCGGCCTCATCGAAGCCGCCGCGGCCATGGCCGCTTTCTTTTTCGTGCTTCAGAGCGCCGGCTGGCGCTATGGGGGACCGCTCGCGGCCAACGATCCGGTCTACCTCCGGGCGACTACGGCGACTCTTGTCGCCATCGTCGTGATGCAGGTCGTCAACGTGTTCCTGTGCCGGAGCTCGCGCCGGTCGGTGGTGGAAACCGGGGCCTTCGGCAATGCCTGGATCACATGGGGCGTTGCCTTGGAGATCGCGATGATCGCGCTCATCGTTTACACGCCGCTGGCGAACTTGGTATTCGGCACCGCGCCGATCACGGGCAGCGTGTGGCTGTTCATCGTACCGTTCGCGGCGGCCATGCTCGCCTTCGAAGAGCTCCGCAAGTGGCTCGTGCGCCGCGTGCCGGGTACCGAGCAGCGATCATCCGCGCAGGCGGCGGAAGGATGATCCTTGTCGAGGTCGCTCACGTCCGGGGAACGACGACGAGCGGTAGGCGCGCAGGCTCCTTGCCCGGCCGCGAACCGAGGATTCGGGACACGTCGTGGGCGTTGCGCCTTCGGTCACCTGCCGGCGACGGTGTCAAATGACAAGGTTTTGACTTGCGTCAACGCCGGTCGGGTCGCCATCTTCCATCTTCCATCTTCGGGAGACCCGAGATTGTCTCTTGCCGGTACGAAGCCAAGGCTCGATCGCCAGGCAGGGGCCGCGATGGTCTCTTCACGACACACCAACGATGACACCAGCGATCGCCGAGCTGGCGCTGGACCGGGCGCAGGGGACCGCGACGGCGATACGCTGCACGGGCATGTGGACCGTGCAGGGAATCGTGGAGCTCGAAAGCCGGATCGAAGCACTACCGTGGCCGAGAGAAGGCGAGGCGATCATCGATGCGGCAGGGATCTCGGCGCTCGACACGTCGGGTGCGTGGCTGCTGCATCGGACGGCGCTGGCGCTCAAGACACAGGGGCTCCGCGTCCGCATCGACGGGCTGCGGCCGGAGTTCGATTCGCTGCTGCGGCTGGTCGCGTCGCGCGCGGTGGCGCCGGAAGCCGCGGCGCCACCGGCGCCGCGGGGCGCGCTGGAAAGTCTCGGGCGCAAGGCATGGGCCGATGTGCGCGACGCCGCCGATTTCCTCGCCTTCGTCGGCGAAGCCTTCACCGTGCTGCTGCGTTCGATCGCACAGCCGCACCGCATCCGCTGGCGGGCGGTTCTGCACAACATAGAGACCGCGGGCTTCGACGCGCTGCCGATCACCGGGTTGTTATCGTTCCTGATGGGAATCGTCATCGCCTACCAGGGGGCAGACCAACTGAAGCGCCTCGGCGCTAACATCTTTGTCGCCGACCTCGTCGGTATCGCGATGCTGCGCGAGCTCTCGCCGCTGCTGACCGCCATCATCGTGGCCGGGCGCTCAGGCTCTGCCTATACCGCCCAGATCGGCACGATGAAAGTGACCGAGGAGATCGACGCGCTGCGCACCGTGGGCGTCGCGCCGCAGGAGCTGCTGGTCCTGCCCAAGATGCTGGCGCTCATCGTTGTCCTGCCGCTCCTTACCGTCTATACGGACATTACCGGCGTGCTGGGCGGCATGCTGATGGCGCAAACGCAGCTCGGTTTGAGTTTCGACGTCTTCCTGGAGCGCCTGGAGGAGGCGATCGTCATGTCGACGTATCTCACCGGTCTCTCCAAAGCCCCGGTGTTCGCCATGATCATCGCGCTCGTCGGTTGCTATCGGGGCTTCGAAACCGCGGGCAGCGCGGACAGCGTCGGGCGCCAGACCACGATCTCCGTGGTGCAGTCGATCTTCCTGGTCATCGTGACCGACGCGCTTTTCTCGGTCGTCTTCAACCTGCTGGACCTCTGAGGCGATGATGGAGCCCCCGAGAGCCGCCGACCTGGTCGTGGAAATCAGCGGCCTGCACACGCGTTTCGGCAAGGCCGTCGTACACGATAACGTGAACCTGTCGGTGCGCCGCGGCGAGATCTTTGCGCTCGTCGGCGGGAGCGGCTGCGGGAAGTCCACTCTCCTTCGAGAGGTGATTCTGCTGCAGCCGCCGGCGTCCGGCTCGATCCGGGTATTCGGCCGCGAGGTGGTCGGTTTAGGCGACGAGCAGGCGCTGCCGCTACGGCGCCGCTGGGGGGTGGTGTTCGAGCGAGGGGCGCTGTTCAGCTCGCTCACGGTGACGGAAAACGTCGGCATGGTGCTCCACGAGCACACGCGGCTTTCCGCGCGGCTGATCGAGGAAATTGCCGCGGTCAAGATCGCGCTGACCGGACTGCCCGCCGATGCGGGACCGAAGTATCCGAACGAGCTTTCCGGCGGCATGCGCAAGCGGGCGGCGCTGGCCCGCGCGCTCGCCCTCGACCCGGAACTGCTGTTTCTCGACGAACCGACCGCAGGCCTCGATCCGCTGAGCGCAACGGGCATCGACGAGCTCGTGCGCAGCCTCCGCGATGCGTTGGGCTTCACCATCGTGATGGCGACCCACGATCTTGATCTGCTCTGGCGGGCCGCGGATCGGGTCGCCGTGCTCGGGGAGGGGCACATTCTCGGCATAGGAACGATGGCCGAGCTGTCGCAGCTTCCTGACCCGCTGATTCGCGAATATTTCTACGGACCGCGCGGACGGGCCGCGCAGGAACAGACATGGAAGCGAAAGTCAACTTCACCCTCGTAGGGATCTTCGTGCTGGTGCTCGGCGCGGCGCTGATCGGCGGCGTGCTGTGGTTGAGCAGCGGCAAGTATTACGGGAAGAGTTACGTGCTCTACCAGACCTACATGAGCGAATCGGTCGCGGGACTCAATCTCAACGCGCCGGTCAAGTACCACGGAGTCGACGTGGGCTTCGTGCGCCGGATCGGACTGAATCCGGCCAACGTGGAGGAAGTCGAGCTCAGGCTTGCGATTCTGCGCGGCACGCCGATCAAGGAAGACACGGTGGCGATACTGGGAACGCAGGGCCTGACCGGGATCGCCTATGTCGAGCTGACGGGGGGCAGCCGAGATTCGCCGCTGTTGCAGGCGCGCTCCGGCGAGCAGTACCCGGTCATCAAGTCCGGACCATCGCTGTTGACACGACTCGACCGCGGCGTGACGACGCTCCTCTCCGACTTGACCCGCGCAACCGCGAACTTCAACGCCCTGCTCAGCGAGGACAACCGCCGCGCAATCGCGAAGACGCTTGCCGATGTCCAGATCCTGTCGCGAACGCTCGCGGCGCGCTCGCCGGCGATCGACTCCGGGCTCGCCAACGCCGCCCGGACGATGCAGAACACGGCGCGGCTCACGGACGAGCTGCCTCGGCTGGTGCAGCGAATCGAACGCAGCGCAGACGCATTGGACCGGATGGCCGACGCCGTCGCCCGAGCGGGAGCGAGCGCCACCGCCACGCTCGACAGCACCCGCGCGGACGTGCAGGAATTCACCGACGAAGGGTTGCCGGAAGTGCTCCAGCTCGTCGCGCAACTGCGCGATCTCACGGGAACGCTGCGTCGCGTCAGCGGCGATCTCGAGCGCAACCCGAGCATGTTGCTCTACGGGCGCTCGCCGGGGAAGCGCGGCCCCGGGGAGTGAGCCGCGATGGCCGATGGGCCTGCGGGCAGTGCAATGAGGATTGACATGGTGACGCAGCGATGAACATTCGCGGGATTGGGCGTGGTTGCCTGGCCCTCGGCGCGGTGGCGTTGACCACGCTGGTCGGCGCATGCACGGCATTGCAACCGCCGCGGGTCGAGAACCCCACTCTATACGTCCTCGTGGCGCAGCCGCTGCACAGCCCGAAGCCGGTCCGGCGCGATGTCGTCATCGAGGTTGCCCAACCGCGCGCGTGGCCCGGATTCGACACGGCGCAGATCGCCTACGTCCGCCAGCCGTACCAGCTCGACTACTTCGCGGCCAGCCGCTGGGCGGACACGCCGGCACGCATGCTGGGCCCGCTCCTCGCCCGCGCGCTGGAGCAGACGGGGAGCTTTCGGGCCGTGGTCCAGGCACCGACGATGGTTCCCGCCGATTTTCGGATCGACACCGAAATCGTTCGCCTGCAGCAGAATTTTGCGACGCAGCCGAGCCGGGTGGAGCTGACGCTACGCATGCAGTTGACCGATGTCCGTCGCAGACAGGTCGTCGCCGCGAAAGTTTTCGAGGAAACCGAGAACGCGCCGAGCGAGAATGCGGCCGGCGGCGTCATAGCCGCCAACGCGGCGTTGCAGCGGGTGTTGAAGCAGGTCGCCGACTTCTCCGTAGCCGAGTCGGCCAAGCGCTAGGTACAAGGACCAAGCCGGGCGCCGAACGCCCGCGGCGGGGCTTCGTGCGGGGTTGACTCAGGCTTTTCCTGGAGCGGATCTTCGTGTCGGCGCATGTGCAGGCCGGCAATGCTTGCAACGGTGCGCGCGACTTCATCATCGGTGAGCGGCGGATCGCAGCGCGTTCGGTTCCAGGCCAGCAATAGCTCCAGCACCACCTCCCGATCGACGCCGTGCCAGATCAGGTGGCCGGCGAAGGAGGCGATGGTGTTGTTGCGCTCCCCGGCGTGCACGTCGCGTCGCGACAACTCGCGCCAGTGCTCCCGCGAGTGAGGATAGTGCCGGTGTTCGGACGAGAGTGTGAGCAGCCACGGCGGCAGCGGCGCCAGCGTCACCTCGCCGGGGGCATGCTCCGGTGCCCAGACATAGGGCGTGCCGTTGGGATGGATCGAGGGCGGCGCAACAACGTAGCCGCCATCTCCGCGCAAGTCGACACCGGGCAACAGACCGACCCGGTTGTGCACGATCCTTCCGGGATGCGTGAAATAGACATGCCGGCCGCCGCTGCCGGTCGCGGCCTCGATCGTGCGTGGCAGACGTCCGTGCTGCTCCTCGAGGTCATCCAGGCTTCCCGCGCCGCCATGTTCGGGATCGATATCGAGCACGACCAGTCGCGATAGGGCGCCTGTGACGACAGCGATGTTGGCGTGCGACCAGCGCCAGAACCAGTCGTCCATCTCGTCCACTGCGGCGATGCGCCGTTGGAACTCCTCCCACGCCACGAGCGGCCGCTTACCGCCGGGCTCGATCGGAATGACCGACCAGCCACGCTCGGCGTAGGCCAACGCCGCGCTCTCCATATTGGCAGCCCGTGTCCTATTCACGGCTCGGAATCTCCTGTTGCTTCTCCAGTCATCAGCGGCACGCTTAACCTATGCTAGGACGCGCAGCGTGGCGTTCGTGACATGTTTTGAGGCTACGCCGTGGCCGTGCGCGTGCATTGACGCCCGTCAATCTTGCGCTGCAGGGTGCGGCCTGCGCGAACGCTAAGGCACTAAGGAACCTCTGAAATACCCCCACGTGGATTGCGCTGCGAGCAAAATGCGGATGAATGCGAGGCGACCGACGAAGGTAATAGTTCATCCTATTGCCGAGGAGGGCGGCGAAGCAGGCGCCGCATTTTGCCGCAGCCCGGAGGGACGGCCGCGTTTTGGGCGGTCTACTTTGTCGCAGCTTCGCTCGTGTACGCCCGGTACACGTCGCTCGCTGCTTCGCGTATCCCATCCCGAAACGCGGCCGTCGCAACCGCGCGGAGGTATTTCAGAGGTTCCCTAAGGCAGTATCGCCGTCACTTGCGCCAGATCAAGCCACGGCACGCCGCCGATCCTACAATTGGGGCGTCCTCGATTTCAATTCGGCGCGGAGAACAAGCATGGCTCTGTCCAAGGCTCAACGGTCAAGACTCACGACGAGGCTCGAGCAACGCTACGCGGCGCTGCTCGAGGAAGTTCGCTCCGCGCTGGAGAAAAGCGAGAACCAGCAATACATCGAGCTGATCGATCGAGTGCCCGCGGACATCGGCGACCAGTCGGTCGGCGATGCCCTGGCCGACTTGAACCTGGCGCTCATCGACCGGCACATCGAGGAAATCCGCGACATTGAAGCGGCGCGGGCGCGCATGAAGCAGGGCGGGTTCGGCGTGTGCGTCGACTGCCGCCAAGAGATCGGCTTCGAACGTCTTCTCGCCTACCCCACCGCGAAACGCTGTCTCGGCTGCCAGCAGCAGCGAGAGCGTACCTACGCTCACCACGGAACACCAACGCTCTGACCGCAGCCCTGGATTGAACCAGGCCGGTCCGCTGCGCGGAATCCATAAGAACTTCGCGGCCCGGTGCGCAAGCCGGGTTTGATTTCGATCAAGGCGTCGTCCCGCCCTCGTAGTAATCTACAGCATGATTGTCGTGCTGTGGCTGGAGCAAGGCCACAGACGGGTTGCGGCCGGGAAGCAGCGAGGATGCGGGTCGAATACGAAGTGGCCCGCCTGTGCGGCGGACATTGGTTCGACGCCGAGTCATACGAACTAACCTCGGCAGGTGGGCTGCTGGCCCAGCCCGGCTATTACTTGGTGCTGCGCACCCGCGCCGGCCAGCAATGCGCCGATGACGTGGGTCGCGGTTGCATCGGGCCATTTCCGACCGCCGAGCATGCAATGCGGGTCATGCGCGACCTGCGCTTGCCTGGCGCGGAAACCGGTGGTTCGCAGGCAACGGCCGCGGTTTCACGCGATCGGGAGACGATATCATGAAGCAATCGATCGGCGGCAAGTCGGCGCGAGACGCGCGCAAGGGCACGATCCGCCGGCGGCAGGTTCACAAAGCAGCCGCGTCCCACCCGCACAGCACTCCGATCATCGCGTCCGGCAATGAAGCCGAGCAGGATCGTGACCAGCCCTTCGTCGAGGGCGCACAGGATGCGATCGATCCGGATCTGCGGCATCGCATGATCAGCGAAACCGCATACCGCCGCTACGCGGATCGCGGGTACGTCGATGGCTACGACATCGACGATTGGCTCCAGGCCGAGACCGAAGTCGATCATCTGTTGCTCAACCCTTCGCCGCAGAGCGGGGCGCAATCGGGAGCGTGACTGACGGGCCGACTGGGTGATCGGCCGATAGTCCGCCGCGGGTCGGCGGCGTCGGCAATTGGGCTCGATTCCTGCCTCCTCCGAGGCCATCTTACGGAGCGCGCTCGATTCGCGAGGAGATGTGGCCAGCGGCATGATCCTCGGCGCCGACGTCGGCGGAACCAAGACGCTGATCCAAGCCGGCAGCTTCGATCGCGGGCGGTGGCGACCCCGGCTCTCGCGCCGGTACCGCAATGGCGACTACGCGCAGTTTGGCGCGATCCTGAGAACGTTCCTGCGCGAGCTGCAGGCTAAAGTCAGCCGCTCCGCGCGCATCGAGCGTGCCTGCCTCGCGGTGGCCGGACCGGTGCAGGGGGGTTACGTCGAGATGACCAATCGAGCTTGGCGCATCGACGCGGCGGCACTGGCCCGCGATTTCGGGCTGGCGAAGTTGCGGCTGGTCAACGACTTCGAGGCGGCCGCCGCCGGCATCGACAGCCTGGCGCCGGAGGCCGTCGTCACTATCCAGCACGGGGTGCCGCTGCAAGGTGCGCCACGCGCGGTGATCGGTGCCGGCACCGGGCTGGGTGTCGCCTACGCCGCACGGTGTGGCACGCGGTATCGGCCGCTTGCCGGGGAAGGCGGGCACATGGCGTTCGGGCCTGCCACGCCCGAGCAGGCCGCGCTCTGGCAGTACCTCTTCGACCGTGCGGGCCGGGTGACGGGAGAGGATATCGTGTCCGGCCCCGGCCTCGCCCGCATTCACGCCTTCGTGCGCGAGCGCGCGGGGCTCCCGGAGGCGAAATCTCCCGTGGACCCCGCAGTGATCGTGGGGCTCGCGCTCGATCGCGCCGACCGCTCGTGCATGGAGGCGCTCGAGCTGTTCCTCGCCTGCTATGGAGCCGTCGCCGGCGACCACGCGTTGGCGGTCAACGCGCGCGGCGGCGTATACCTCGCGGGAGGAATCGCGCCCCGGATCCTGCCACGGTTCGCCGCCGGCGGCTTCCTCGCCGCGTTCAACGCCAAGGGGGCGCAGAGCACGCTCGCGAAGCAATTTCCCGTGTACATCGTCACCGACGAGACGCTTGCCGCGACCGGGGCCGCGCTTCTCGCCGGGACGCCGGGCTGAGCCCGGCGTGCCAGCCCCGTTGACGGCGCACGAGAACATCTGTTTCGACGATATCGAGAAGTTCGGCATCTGGCCGGAAGCGCACGAGTAGTGCCGAGCTGCGACCACCGGCACCGTTATCGCCGAGAGCGACGCCCGCATCGCACCGCGCGAGACCTGCTCGCGCGCTGCGCGATACGCTGAGGCTCTTCGCTGTACCATGGAGGCCACGGGAGCGCGTGATGTCGGTCCAGAACTTGGCAGTCGCCGCAATCTTCGAAGAGATCGCCGATCGGCTCGCGATCCAGGGCGAGAGCGAGTTTCGCATCCGCGCCTACAGCAACGCCGCGCGCCTGCTCCAGGGGCTGGGGCCGGACCTGAAGGAGATGGTCGAGCGCGGAGACGATCTCACCGAGCTGCCCGGCATCGGCGCCGACCTCGCCGGCAAGATCCGCGAGATCGTCGATACCGGCAAATGCGCGCTGCTCGAGCGGCTGCGGCGCGACATGCCGGCCTCGGTCACGGAATTGCTCAAAGTGCCGGGACTGGGGCCAAAGCGCGTGGCGCTGCTCTGGCACGAGCTGGACGTAAAGACGCCCGAGCAGGTGCTGCAGGCGGCGCGCGACGGTCGCATCCGCGCGCTGCCGCGCTTCGGCGAGAAGATCGAACGCCAGATCGAAGCGGCGGTGGCCGGTCAGTTGGCGAAGAAGGGCCGCATGGAGCTCGCAGTGGCCGCACCGCATGCCGAGGCGCTGGTCGCCTACCTCAAGCGAGCGCCGGGTGTCGATCGGGTCGTCATCGCCGGCAGCTTCCGCCGCAAGCGGGAGACGATCGGCGATCTCGACATTCTCGTCACCGCGCGCAAGGCGGGCGCGGCGGTCGAGCACTTCGTTCGTTACCCCGAAGCGCAGGAAGTGCTGGCGAAAGGCAGCACGCGCGCGAGCGTGCGCTTGAAGTGCGGCTTGACGGTCGATCTGCGCGTGGTCGCCCCGGCGAGCTTTGGCGCGGCGCTCGCCTACTTCACCGGCTCCAAGGCGCACAGCATCGCGCTGCGCCGCATCGCGCAGGAACGCGGGCTCAAGGTGAACGAGTACGGGGTTTTCCGCGGCACCAAGCGCATCGCGGGTGAGACCGAGGCGTCGGTCTACAGCGCCATCGGGCTGCCGTTCATTGCTCCCGAGGCGCGCGAGAACCGCGGCGAGATCGAGGCGGCGCTGGCGAGCCTGCCTGCGCCGCCCGCGCCTTCCGGCACGGCGCGCCGCTCCGCAGCCCGAACCGCCGCAGCTCGCCGGCGCTGATCCGACCGGCTCAACGCGAAGAGCAAGGGCATTCGCCTGCTCAAGACGCGCACGACACGGGCGGGTTCGGCGACCTGCGCTACGGCGTCGGCCAGGTGCGCCGGGGCTGGCTGGCGCGGGCCGACGTTCTCACGATACTATCGCTCGTCGCTGCTGGCCGCCATCGATTGACTGTTGGCGTTACGCCATGAAAGGAGCATGACATGCTCAAAGTATTGCTCCCGGTCGACGGGTCCGCGAGCGCGGCTCGCGCGACCCAAAAGCTCATAGAGACGCTTGGGTGGTACAGGGAGCAGCCCAAGGTGGATCTGCTCGCCGTTCACCTGCCGGTACCGCGATTCCCGAACATGGGCCTGGTGGTCAGCGAGGAGATGCTCGAGCGCTACTACGCCGAGGAATGCGAGGCGATGCTCGCGCCGAGCAAGAAGGCGCTCGACGCCGCAGGCGTGCAGTACACCGCGCACACGCTCGTCGGAGCAATAGGCGAAAGCATCATCGAGCAGGCGAAACGGTCCGGGAGCAACATGATTTATATGGGAACGCGGGGCATGACGGCGCTCTCGAACATGGTGCTGGGCTCGGTTGCGACGAGAGTGCTGCACCTGGCGCACATCCCCGTCGTGCTCATCCACTAAAGACCGGTCATCGCGGGCCGATAATCGACGTCAGCCCTTGACGCAGACCATAGGCTCCAGCCGCGCCACTTTGCGCGCGAGATCGGCGCGATCGGCGGCGTCGACGACCTCGGCGACGTCCTTGTAGGCGCCCGGCGCCTCTTCGGCCACGCCGCGCTGCGACGGGCTGCGAATGAGGATGCCGCGTCCGGCGAGCTCGTCCACCACCTGGCGTCCGCGCCAGCGGCGGGTCGCTTCGTGGCGGCTCATGCTGCGACCCGCGCCGTGGCACGCCGAGCCGAACGCCGCGCTCATGCTATGCGACGTGCCGGCGAGAATGTAGGAGGCGGTTCCCATGCTGCCTCCGATCAGCACCGGCTGCCCGGTGGCCTGGAACGCAGGCGGCAGATCGGGATGGCCCGGACCGAAGGCGCGGGTGGCGCCCTTGCGGTGCACGAAGAGCCGCCGGCGCTGGCCGTCGACAACGTGTTCCTCGACCTTGCAGGTGTTATGCGAGACATCGTAGAGGAGCGAGAGCCGCGCCTGGGGCAGGACGCTCCGGAACGCTTCGCGGGTCAGATGCGTGAGGATCTGCCGGTTGGCGAGCGCGCAGTTGATCGCCGCCCGCATCGCGCCCAGGTAGCGCTCACCTACGGGCGATCGAATGGGCGCGCAGGCGAGCTCGCGATCGGGCACAGTGATGCCCGCCGCCCTCGCCGCGATCGTCATCTCGCGCAGGAACTCGGTGCCGATCTGGTGGCCGAGCCCGCGGGAGCCGCAATGGATGCTCACCACCACCGCGCCGATCTCGAGCCCGAAGCCCGCGGCGATCGCGCTGTCGTAGAGCGTGGTCACGCGCTGGACTTCGAGGTAGTGGTTGCCGGAGCCGAGCGTGCCCATCTCGTCGCGCTGGCGTCGCTTGGCGGCCTCCGACACCGCTTTCGGATCGGCGCCGCGCATCGCGCCGTGCTCTTCGATGCGCTCGAGATCCTCGGGGCGACCGTAACCCTCGCCGACCGCCCAGCGTGCGCCGCCGGCGAGCATCGCGTCCATCTGCGCGGGTGAAAGGCGCAGCTCGCCGGTACTGCCGACCCCGACCGGGATGCGCGCGACGAGCGTGTCTGCGAGCGGTCGCTTCACGCGCTCGATGTCGGCGACAGTGAGGTCCGTCAAGAGCGTGCGCACGCCGCACGAGATGTCGAAGCCCACCCCGCCCGCGGAGACGATGCCGCCGGCATCGGGATCGAATGCCGCCACTCCGCCGATCGGAAAGCCGTAGCCCCAGTGCGCGTCGGGCATCGCGAACGACGCCTTGACGATGCCGGGCAGCGCGGCGACGTTGGCGACCTGCTCGTGCACCTTCTCGTCCATGGCGCGAATGAGCCCCTCGTCGGCGTAGATCACACCGGGCACGCGCATCGCGCCGGAGCGCGGCAGCTCCCATTCGCACTCGCCTCGGCGTGTCAACCGCGAGATATCCATGATGGTGCCGGCGCCCCGGTCAACTTAGACATCCACCACGCACTGCGCGATCCATTGGCCGTCGGGCCCTTGTGCGACCGATAACGCGGTGTAAGTCGCACCCTTGACCTCGACGGCGGGGCGATGGCGCTCGCGGTCGAGCAGCTCGCCCCAAGCGGTCGCTTGGAGCCGATGGTCGTCGAGCTTCACCTCGAAACGCCCGAAAAGCGCGTTTCGCGTCGCCATTTCGTAGACCAGCGCATTGAGCCAGTCGACCAGAAGCAGCTCGTCGTCGGGCGCCTCGCAGCGAATCTCGACGGCGTCTTTCGCGTCGACGCGTGCCGGATCGGTCAGCACCGCGGTGAGCGCGAGCGCGGCCGCGGCAAAGGCTTCCTCGCGCGTCGTCCCGATGCCGCGCACCCCGATGTCGGCGCCGTGCGGAAAATGCTCCCAGGCCACAGCGCGGCTCCGCTAATGTTCCGTTCCGCAGGTTCCGACGATAAAGGAGCGAGCGGAATCGACCGTCAGGCAAGGCGCGAGGCCGACAGCGTAGTTGGGGCTACGCTGAGGCCGAGGAACGCAGCATGGCGGCCGAGGCCGCCACGAACTATCGAGCGAATTTGCGGAACGGGACATTAACGCCGCAGGATTGCCACAACTTCGTCGTCGTCGACCTGAGGAAAGCTGCGATAGCACTGGCTGATGGCGAAGAACTCCATCGACGGCTCGAGGCAGACCACTTCGTCGGCGTAGGGGCGCACTTTCGCGATCGCGTCCTGCGAAGCGACCGGCACCGCACAGATGAGGCGCTGGGGACGCTTGGCGGCCACCGAGTGGAGCGCGGTGATCATCGTCGCGCCGGTCGCCAAGCCGTCGTCGACGACGATCGCGACTCGGGCGGACGGGTCGAGCGGGGCTCGCGCCGGCGTGTACTGCGCGCGTCGGCGGCGCATCGTCTCGAGCTGGGCTGCTACTTCGCGCGCGATGTATTCGCGCGTCGCCCCCGCGGCTTCCGCGTAGTCGGCGATATACGTCCAGCCGGTTTCATCGACCGCGCCGATCGCGAACTCGGGATTCCCCGGCGCGCCGAGCTTGCGCGTGAGCACGACGTCGAGATCGCCGCCGAGGCGCTCGGCCACGACCGCGCCCATCGGCACCGCGCCGCGCGGGATCGCGAGGACGAGCGGATGCTTCCCGCGCCATGGGGCGAGCGCGACGGAGAGCTTCTCGCCGGCGTCGATGCGGTCGCGGAAGATCATTTCTCGGAGTCCTGCGTAGAGAGCGTGCTTTAGCCTAGAACGACGCGCCGACGGCGCATTGACCTCGATCAATGATGCCGCAGTCGGCGGTTCGTTTCCACAACCGCCTGGCGGAGACGTTGCGTCCGGAGGAGGCGCGACAGCACTGCTGGACGAGCTGGTTACGGCGGCTACGTGGGCGGCGAATATCGGCAACGCGCGGGCGCGTCGGCGGGGCTCGCGTGGGATGGAGACGCCGAGCGCGTAGCGCCCCTGTCAGAGCGCTATCGACATTCCCCCGTCGATGAACAGAATCTGCCCGGTGACG
>DASVPH010000116.1:0-5690 GCA_036382945.1 Casimicrobiaceae bacterium | reverse complement strand
CCGGGCATCCTGATGGGCGCAGGCCTCGCCGTCGCATGGTGGTGGCTCGCCCGCAGCGACGATCACGCGGTGCACGAGAAGCAGAGCTGGAGCGACGTCGGCAAGGCGTTCGTCGAGGGGATCTGGGCGCTGTTTCTGCCGGCGATCATCATCCTCGGCCTCAAGTTCGGCATCTTCACGCCGACCGAGGCGGCCGTCGTCGCCGCCGTCTACTCGCTGTTCGTCGCGATGGTCATCTACCGCGAGCTCAAGGTCTCTCAGCTTTTCGAGGTGTTCGTCGCCGCGGCCAAGAGCACGGGCATCGTGATGTTCCTCGTCGCCGCCGCGCTCGTCGCCGCGTACTTCATCACGATCGCCGACCTGCCGGGGCAGGTGGTGACGCTTTTGCAGCCTTTGATGGGCAACCAGACATTGTTGCTGCTCGCGATCATGGGGATACTGTTCGCCGTCGGCATGGCGATGGACCTCACGCCGATCGTCCTGATCCTGACCCCCGTGCTGATGCCGGTGGTCAAGCAGGCGGGCATCGATCCCATCTATTTCGGCGTGCTGTTCGTCGTCGTCGGCTCGATCGGGCTCATCACGCCGCCGGTCGGTACCGTGTTGAACGTCGTCGCAGGCGCTACGAAGAGCTCGATGGGGCAGGTCGTGAAGGGCGTCGTGCCGTTCCTGATCTCGGACACGATCGTGGTGCTGCTGCTGGTCTTCTTCCCGTGGCTCGTGACGGTGCCGGCGAAATGGTTCAGCGGCTGAAGCGTTCCGGCAGATTTCGTTGAAGCAGTCCATCGCACAAAGGAGAGAAAAGTGAAGAAATCGCTGGCAGTCATGGTGGCGGCCTCCGCCATCGCGTTTGCGGTCGGCGCGCAAGCTCAGATCAAGGAGCAGACGCTGCGCTTCGCGACGGTGAACCCGCCGGGGCACCCGATCGTGCTCGGCATGGAGAAATTCGCTGCGCTCGTCAAGGACAAGAGCGGCGGCAAGATCTCGGTGAAGCTCTTCCCGGGCTCGCAGCTCGGCGGCGACGTCGAGGTGGTCGCCGGCGTCCAGGGCGGCACGATCGACTTCACTTCGATGAACTCGGGGATCCTGCAGAGCCAGGTGAAAGAGTTCGCGCTGGTCGACTTTCCGTTCCTCTTCGATACGCCGAAGGAAGCGGACGCGGTCATGGACGGGCCGGTCGGCAAAACACTCGCCGACAAGCTGCCGGCGAAGGGTCTGATCAACCTCGCGTACTGGGAGCTGGGTTTCCGCGATCTCACCGACAGCAAGCGGGCGGTCACCAAGGCCGACGACATCGTGGGCCTGAAGCTGCGCGTGATCCAGTCTCCGATCTATGTCGACACATGGAAGGCGCTGGGCGCCAATCCGGTGCCGATGGCGTTCCCCGAGGTCTACTCCGGGCTCGAGCAGAAGACGATCGACGGCCAGGAGAACCCGGTGACGGTGATCCTCGCGAACAAGCTGAACGAGGTGCAGAAGTATCTCGCGCTCACGCACCACGTCTACAACCCGCAGTCGGTGCTGATGAGCAAGAAGACGTGGGACAGGATGTCGAAGCAGGAGCAGGACATCATCGTCGCGGCGGCCAAGGAAGCCACGACGTACCAGCGGCAGATTTCGCGGGAGGCCTCGGAGAAGGCGCTGGCCGAGCTCAGGAAGACGATGGAGGTGACGCAGATCCCGCCGGCCGAGATGGCCAAGATCCGCGCCAAGGTCAAGCCCGTCGTGGACAAGTACACCGCCGAGGTGGGGGTCGATCTGGTCAAGCAGCTCTACGCGGAGATCGACAAGGTCCGCGGGAAGTAGCATGGCGCGCGGGCCCGGTCCGTAGCCCGGGCCCGCCTTGCGCCGCATTGCCTGCAGAGATTCCGATGAGCAAGGTGCGTATCGCGGTTGCCGGCGCCAAGCCGACGCATCGGAGCGGCGACGCACGGAGGAGCGCATGATCGACGGCAAGACCACGCTGATCCCGCACATCGGCTATCCGACGGAAACGTTCAAGGCGCCGCTCATCTACAACCCGTGGTTCGAGAAGGTCGGTATCAACGCGGTCGTGGTGCCGCTCGCCTGCAAGAGCGAGGACTACGCGGCGCTGCTGCGGCCGCTGTTCCGGCTCGGCAACGTCCGCGGGGCGCTGATCACGATGCCGCACAAGGTCGCGACCGTCGCCCTGCTCGACGCGGTGAGCACGGCGGTCGAGATCGCCGGCTCGTGCAACGCGATCCTGAAACGGCCCGACGGCACACTTGCCGGCGACATGTTCGACGGTGTGGGATTCGTGCGCGGACTGCGACACAAGGGCTTCGAGCTCGCCGGTGCGCGCTGTCTCGTCGTGGGCAGCGGCGGGGTGGGGTCGGCGATCGCCGCGTCGCTCGCGGAGGCCGGCGTGGCATCGATCGCGCTGTTCGATCTCGACGCGCCATCCGCGCAGGGGCTGGCGGCGCGGCTGCGCCGGCACTACCCGGCGCTCGACGTCCAGATCCGCTCGAACGATCCGGCGGGCTACGACCTGGTGGTGAACGGCACGCCGCTCGGGATGAGGCCGAACGACCCGCTGCCGATCGATGCAGAGCGCCTCGCCCGTTCGACCTTCGTCGGGGAGGTCGTGATGAAACAGGAGATCACGCCGCTGCTCGCCGCGGCGCGGGCGCGCGGCTGCCGGACGCAGATCGGCACCGACATGCTGTTCGAGATGATTCCGGCCTATCTCGAGTTCTTCGGCTTCGGCACGACCACGCCCGAGGAGCTGCGCGCCGTAGCGCGGGTCGCGTACTGACTCCTGCGCGCGCGGTCCCTTGCGCCACGCGGACGGCTTCGCGCAGAATGCGCGATCATGACCGACTTGTATGCGGTGATCGGCAACCCGATCGGGCAGAGCAAATCGCCGCGCATTCACGCCGAGTTCGCGCTGCAGCTCGAGCAGGACCTTCGCTACGAAGCGATCCTCGCACCGCGCGACGGCTTCCGGGCCACGGTCGCCGCGTTTCGCGCGGCCGGCGGCAAGGGTCTCAACGTGACTGTTCCGTTCAAGCTCGAAGCCTTCGCGCTCGCGACCGAGCGCACCGAGCGCGCCGAGCAGGCGGGTGCGGTCAACACCCTCAAGTTCGACGGCGAGGCTGTCCTTGGCGACAATACCGACGGCGCGGGGCTCATCTGGGACATCAGCGAGCGGCTGCGCTTTGGCGTTCGCGGGCGGCGTGTGCTGCTGATGGGCGCAGGCGGTGCGGCGCACGGCGTGCTGCTGCCGCTGCTCAAGCAAGCGCCGGCACTGCTCGCTATCGCCAACCGCACCGTCGCCAAAGCGATCGCCTTGGCGCGCCAATTCGCAGCGTTCGGGAAGGTCGAAGGAGGCGACTACGCAGCTCTTGCCGGCCACCCGTTCGACCTCGTGCTCAACGCGACCTCGGCCAGCCTCGCCGGCGAGCTGCCTCCGCTGCCGCCGGACGTGTTCGCGCCCGGGGCGCTCGCCTACGACATGGTTTACGCCAACGCGCCGACGCGGTTTCTCGCCTATGCGCGTGAGCACGGCGCGGCGCAGCTCGCCGATGGCCTCGGCATGCTGGTGGCCCAGGCCGCGGAGTCGTTCCTGCTCTGGCGCGGCCTGCGGCCCGACATCGGCCCGGTCATTGAGATGTTGCGCAGCGGGTAGGCTGACTGCACACTACGCGCTGCCCGACCGTCGCGTCGGCTCGTTTCACAAGGAACCCGGCAGCACCCCACCAAGATCGGGTTCCGCAACCAGGAGGAATCCGCATGTCCGCTCACAAATCTCGCATCATCCGTCGTTCGCCCGCATCGGCGTCCCGTCGCGACGCGCTCAAGAAGACCGCGGTGCTCGGTCTCGCCGCGACCGGAACGCTCGGCTTTCCGGCGATCATCAAGGCGCAGGCCGAGGCGATCAAGATCGGTCACCTCACGCCGCGCACCGGTTTTCTCGGCCAGCTCGGGCAGTACGGGCTGCGCGGCACCACGCTCGCGATCGACGAGGTCAACGCCGCCGGCGGCGTGCTCGGACGCAAAGTCGACCTGCTCGCCGAGGACAGCGTCAACCCCGCGACCGCGGTCACCAAGGCGCAGAAGCTCATCGAGCGCGACAAGGTGGCGTGCCTGCTGGGCGAGATCAACAGCGCCTCGGCGCTCGCGATCGGAGACGTGGCGGGCAAGGCGAAGATCGTCTACATCAACACCGGCGCCAACTCGGACGCGCTGCGCGGGTCGAACTGCAACCGCTACATGTTCCACGTCGAAGGCAGCAACACGATGTACACCAAGACGATCGGGACCTGGCAGAAGCAGCAGAATCTGATCAAGGGCGCGAAGTGGTATTTCCTGACCGCCGACTACGCGTTCGGACAGGATCTGTTCAGGGTGTCCTCGCGTTTTCTGCGGGAGAACGGCGGGGTCATCCTCGCCAACGACCTCGTGCCGACCAATACGCCGGATTACAGCGCGTACATCCTGAAGATCCGCAACGCCAAGCCGGACTTCGTCTACCTCAATCTCGCCGGGGTCGACCAGACGACGTTCCTCAAGCAGTACAAGGAATACGGCCTGTCGGTCCCGCTTGCGGGCGGGGTCATGGACACGGTTCCTTTCTGGGCGGCGGGGATCGATGCGCTCTCCGGCTACTGGCAGAGCCTGTGGTATCACGGGCTCACCGTGCCGCAATCGCTTGCGTTCACCAAGAAGTTCGTCGGCCAGTTCGGCTACCCGCCGGACAACCAGGCGTGGGGCGACTACGTCGCCGCGAAAATTCTCACCCGGGCAATCGCCGAGGCGAAGAGCACGGAGAGCCTGAAGCTCGTCGAATACTTCGAGAAGGGAGCCTCGTTCGACATCCTCAAGGCGCGCAAGGGCAGCTTCCGCAAGTGGGACCACCAGCTCCTGCAGGAGATGTACGTGGTGAAGGTCAAGGACAAGGCGAAGATGAAGGACAAGTGGGACATCTTCGACATCGTTCAGGCGGTCCCCGGTTCGAACGACAGCCTCGAGCTGATCCAGCCCACGCAAGCCGAGAATCCGTGCAAGATGGCGTAGGCTGCGCCAACGCGTAACTCGCCGCGCCTCGCAAGCGGTGCGCTGCCGTGAACGGGGGCGCGTTGTGGCGCAGTCGTCGTAAGCGGGTGGCTCGTGCGCGGCCACTCGTGTGTTTAGTGGCCGCCGCGAGCCGGGACCCGCTCGACGACGCGATTTGCGCCACCCGCGCCGAGTTGCGGCAGCGCACCGCCGCTTGCGCACGATCGAGTTCGTCATGACCGCCCTCATCATCGAACAGATCGTCAACGGGCTGCTCGTCGGCGCATACTACATCGTGCTGGCGCTCGGCCTGTCGATGATCTTCAGCCTGGGCGGAGTGGTCAATCTCGCACACGGCGCGTTCTATGCGGTGGGCGCGTACTTCGCCTACGAGATCCAGAAGTTCGCCGGCTTCGGCGGTGCGGTCGTGCTCGCACCGGTGGGCGTCGCGCTGCTGGGCGTCGCGATCGAGCGCCTCTTCCTGCAGCGCTTCTATCGCGAGGACCCGATGCTGGGCTTGCTGTTCACCTTCGGCCTTGCGCTCGTGATCGAGCAGAGCCTGCGGCTCATCTGGGGCACGACCGGGCTGCCGTTCGCGATTCCCGATGCGCTGCGCGGAACGCTGCTCGCCGGCGATTTCATCTACTCGTATTACCGGCTTGCGGTGCTCGGCG
>DASVPH010000115.1:0-15289 GCA_036382945.1 Casimicrobiaceae bacterium | reverse complement strand
GTTGCCCAAGTGACAGCTCACGATGCGAAGTTCGGAGGCGGACGTCTTCAGCTCTTCGGCCACCCGCAGCATCACGTACTTGTGCGAGGTGCCATGAAAGCCGTAGCGCCTGAGCCCGGTCTGGCGCCAGGACTGCGGCACGGCATAGGTCGTGGCGCGCTCCGGCATCGTCTGGTGGAAGGCGGTATCGAACACCGCGACCTGCGGCACCTCCGGCCAGGCCTCGCCCGCTACCTTGATTGCCGCCAGCGCCGCCGGATTATGCAGCGGCGCCAGAGGCACGCATTCCTCGATGTCCTTGATGACGGCCGGATCGATGACACACGCATCGCGGAACTTCGCTCCGCCGTGCGCCACCCGGTGGCCTATGGCATCCAGCCCAGCGATGCCTTGAGACTTCAGAAGGTCAGGGATCCCGCGGATCGCGTGCTCGGTGGATGCCGCGCCCTCGACCGCGGATTTGTAAAGCTGCCGGTTGGCATGGGTGTCGAAAACCCCGAACTTCACCGATGAGCTGCCGGCGTTGACGCTGAGCACGCGGAATGGAGAACGAGCGCCGCTTTTCATACCTTGATCGTCTGCGGTGATCCGCGGGACCACGGCAGATCCACGTCTCTGATGCAAGCCGAACGAATCCACACTGTATCGTGAACCACGCGACAGATGCGACACGCGTTTTCGCTTTCGAGTTCCCCGCTCATCTTACGCTCGGGAGGCTGACGCACAAATCCTGCACGCGGTGCACGCGCCGGCTGATGCCAGGCGACCTCGCCAAGGCGCAAACAGAGTACGCCGGGACATGCCCCCGGACGTCCAATTCGGTTCGCTGATCGTCATCGCGGTTGCGGCCCTTCTCGTCCCGCTCGCGCTGGCTGGCATCGTGATGGCTGCGGCTCGTGCTGGCCTTCGCCATCACCATCTCGCTCACCGCCGCCGAGCTGCTCCCGGCCCGGCGCTGGTCGCTTTCCTGCTCACCTCGACGTCGCTCGGCGCGGTCCTCGCCGTCCTGCGGGAGCACGAGATGCCGCACGAACCCTACGGGCAGTTCATCATGGTCACGACCGCAGTGGCGGACTTCGGGACCACGCTGCTGCTCACCGTCTTCTTCTCGGTCGATGCCCGCCCCTCGGCCGCGTCCCCATGCACGTGCGGATGGAAGTTCTCCAGGTCGCCGAAGGTCTGCACGAACCTGAATGAGCGTCGTAAAATTGCTTGACGACGCTCATCTCTACCCCGCGCCTCTCTCCCGAGGGGAGAGGGACGACTTGAGGTGCAAAAGCCTCGTCAGGCATTGGCACGAGGCCCAATAAGCTCTCGTGCGCTTTTTCCGCTACGATGGCCGAGCAGCAACCAAGAGGGGACCCGCATGAGACATTCGATTTTCTTCGCATCAGTGGTCATGGCGCTCATCTCGCTGTCGCTCTCCGGCACCGCACTGGGCGAGAGCCAAAGCGAGCACGAGATGATGATGGGCGGGCAGGCGGCCCCGGCGAAGGAGCCGGAGCTCAAAACGCAGGATGATCTCGTCAAGGAGATCAGGGCGTTGCGACAGCGGGTTGCCGCGCTGGAAGCGCTGAAACCCGTTTTTACAACCTTCATGCCGAATTTCGCGGAAAGGTTCCATGTCATGCACCGTGCCGCCGACGCCGGCGACTGGGCCGTGGCGGCGCATGAAGTCGAAGAGATGCAGCGGGAGACGCGGGCCTCGACCTACATCGATCCCAAGCTCGGTGCGCTGATGCAGGCCTTCATGGATGGGAACCTCCGCAACGTCCGTCAGGCGATCGGGGACGGGAATCCTGGAGCGTTTCAGGCCGCCATGAAGACCAGCGTCGAAGGCTGTAACGGCTGCCATAAAGCTGCCGGGAGCACGATCGTGGTGACCCTGAACGTCGACAAGAGTCTGAACATGCGCCATCCCCACGCCCTCATGAAGACGACGGTCCCGAAAGAGCACATGCACTGATCATGGGCAACCCGCTCGGCAGACGTCCTCGACGCTCTGCGTCGGCGAGGCATCACCTGCGATGAGGGCGGCATAAAAAGAGGCGCCTCGGGGGCGCCTCGACACAAACGCGTCTACAATCAATCAGTGTTGATGCTGCATGGGTGCCGGCCGCCGCCGCTCCACAATCGCCCACGCGGCGTCGATGCCGATCACCAGACCGACGATGACCTGGTTCCACATCGGCACCGCCTGGTTGCTGAAGCCGAGGGCGAAGGGCGCGAAGATCAGCCACACTCCGAGGATCAGGTTCACCCACTCTTCCCACTGTTCCTTCGAGCGGGCGAGCGCCCAGACCGAGAAGATCACCACCAACCCTCCGCCGATATAGGCGTTCCAGGCGGCAATATCAGTCAAGCTACCCACCCCGGCGAGCGGTGCCAGGATCAACCAAGCTCCGAGCACCAGGTTGAGCCAGTCCTGCCAGCGTTGCGTGTCTTTCATAGGACACCTCCTCATTGAGTATTCGACCCCGTGGAAAAAGGCCCCCTTCCGGGTGCCGTTCCACGATGTCTACAAAAATTAGACGCGAGCGCAGCAGGAAGTTCATGCCTGAGTCTTGACATAGATCAAAGAAAGCCTGGGTTCTCCCGCCTCAGATCAAACCCGTGCAGCACGAGCAGCGACGAGGCGAGCGCGCCGAGCGCACGCAGCACGCGCGACTCGCGTGCGGTGATTCCGGGATCATTCACGGTTCGCGCCGTCCGAAGCGGCGATGGAGCCCGTTGTACACCGGGCAGAACACGATCCCCACATACACGCCGTAGAGAAAGCTCTCCGCGAGGCCGAGCAGGAACCCCCACCAGGTGAGCCATTTGAACGCCGGCAGCATCGCTTCCAGCACCGCGCGCATGCCGAGGCTCGCGGGCACGATCAGCCCGTAGATCACGCACACGACGAAGCTGATCGCGCCGAAGATGCCGAGCGCCCAGGAAACGAGTTTCGTGTCGAGCATGACGGCCTCCTTCTTCAGTGATGGTGCTCCTCGCCCTTGCCCGGCGCGGGCTTCTGCGCAGGTCCCGAATCCTGGTCCTTCGCACCGTCGCCGCCGTGACCGCCGTGGCCGCCGTGCCCGCCGTGGCCGAACATGTGGAGTCCGACGAACGCCAGCGCCACCACGATCCACACCCAGTTTTGCGCGATCCAGTCCATGGTCTTCTCCGTTGGCTCCCTCGACGATGCGCTTCAGGCCGGCGCGGCCCGAACGCGTGCAACGGGCCTTGCGAAGCTCCGTTTATTGCGCGGTAAAGCCGCCGTCGATGACGAGCTCGCTGCCGGTGGCGAACTTCGACTCGTCGGAGGCAAGGTACAGAACGCCATAGGCGACATCCTCGGGCTCGCCCAGATGCCCGAGCGGATGCAGCATCTCCAACGCCCTGCGGGTGGCGCTCACATCGCCCCCCTGCGCCTTGATGAAGCCTGCCACCATGGGCGTGTCGATGAAGCCGGGGTGGACCGTATTGACCCGGATGTTGTAGCCGGCCTTGGCGCAATGCAGCGCCGCCGATTTCGTCAGGATGCGCACGCCGCCCTTGCTCGCGTCATAGGCCGCGAGCCGCCGGTCGCCAACCATTCCCTCGATCGACGACATGTTGATGATCGATCCGCCGCCGGTCTTCTTCATAGCCGCGATCGCGTATTTGGTGCCGAGAAATACGCCATCGAGATTGACGCTCATCACCCAGCGCCAGTCGTCGAGGGTAAGGTCCTCGATGTTCTTGCCGACGCCCACGCCCGCATTGTTGACCAGGATGTCGAGCTTTCCGAACCGCTTCAACACTTCGTCGATGGTGCGTTTCCAGTCCTCTTCCTTGGAGACATCCTGTTGGATGAAGACCGCTTGACCGCCCGCCCGCGTGATCTCGCTCAGCACGGCGTCGGCGCCTTCTGTCTTGCGATCGCTCACGGCGACCTTGGCACCTTCGCGGGCGAGCATGACTGCCGAAGCCTTGCCAAGGCCTCGTCCGCCGCCGGTGACCAGCGCAACCTTGCCTTCGACTCGACCCATTTTCACCTCCTGGCGGTAGTGATCGATCCCGCGTTCCATGAGAGTCTCCAACGCGTGCGCGCTCAGCTCATGCGTGCGCGCCAGAGCCGCTTCGCAGGCGCGCATCCGGCCCGCCGTCTTCGCGCGGGAGGTCGCGACCGCAGTTCATGCAGAAAGGTTTCGGTGCGCCGGGCCGGCGCTTGGGCGCGCCCGGCTTGCATTCGTCGCAATCCTCTATGACCCGCGAGGCGTCGGCCAGCTTCGCCTCGTCCAGGCGCACCAGCGCCGACACGTCCACGCGGCACACGCCCGGTTCGCGCAACAGCAGCATATAGAGCCCGTGCGGCGTCCACACCCAGTACGGGCGCCCGAGCAGGTACGAGGCAAGGGCCGCGCACGTCATCCAGCCGCGCACCTGGCTGCCGCGCCCGGGAACGGCTTCGTGAACGTGCAGCACGTCGCCGCGCGCGCCCCAGAGAAGGAATTTGCGCGCCTGCTGCGAGCTGATGGTCGCGCTCAGCAGGCGGTGCCACCACGGCTCGAACAGGGTCCACCGTCCGGGCCCCGTGGGCCGCATCGCGAAGACGTGCTTGTGCTTGCTGTGCACCAACGGGTGCCACCACTGCTTGAGCAGCCCCGGCACGAAGCAGACGTACCATCCGCGCGGCTCGATGGTCACCGGGGAGCCGTCTTTATCGATCTCCAGCTCGAAGGTCTCCATACTCGTGGGTCTCCATACTCATGCGCACAGGTCGGCGAGGACGGCGTCCAGGCGGCGAACGATGAGCGACAGGTGGCCCTCGTCCGGCACGCAGTTGAGCTCGCTTCGCGGAAGGCCCGCCGCGAGGTCCCGGGCCATCGCGGGCGGCACGATGTTGTCGGCGAGCCCCTGCCAGATTCGCACCGGGACGAAGATCTCCCGCAAGCTGAAGTCCCAGGGCCGGGCGAGCAGCGTCAGCTCGCGTGCGGCGCCGCGTCCGCCCTGGCGCAGCGCTTCCGCCGTGCTCGCGGTGAGCAGCGCGCGGTAAGCCGGATCGGCGAGCACCCTGCGATCCGCCGCCGGCGCGGCGACCGTCATGAGCGCGAGGTGATGCTCGGGATGCCGGCGGATCCAGCGCGCTGCGAGCTCGACACCGAGACGCGCCACCGACGGCGAGCGCGCGGCGAGCGCCAACGCCAGGCGGTTCACCGCGACCATGTCGCGCACGAGCGGCCTGCGGCCGGGCGGCCCGAGCGCGCCGACCAGCGCCACGCGGCTCAGGCGCCCGGGAATGCGTGCGGCGCAAGCAAGCGCATAAGGGCCGCCGCCCGACACGCCGAGGACGGCGAAGCGCTCCAGCCCGTAGCAGTCCGCCAACTCCGCCACGTCCGCCGCCCAGGCGCCGATCGTCCGGCCCGGCTGGAACGTCGATGCGCCGAAGCCGGGACGATCCGGTGCGAGCAGGCGCAGGCCCCGCCGCCGCGCGGCGCCGGCCGCGAGGCGGCTCTCCAGACGCGAGCCCGGATAGCCGTGGAAGTAGAGGACGGGGCTCCCGGCCGGGTCGCCCAACGCGAGGCAGGCGAGAAGGCGTCCATCGGCGAGCCGCAGGCGGTGCTCGCGCTCCACCGGCTGCAGCTCGGCAGCTTGCGCCGCGGCCGGCGGAGCTTCGCCCCACGTTTGATTGCCGGGCCCTAGGCCGCCTGTCCGGCTGCCGCCCATCGTGTCCGTCATCATCGGTCCGCCCATGCCGCGCAGCATCTCCACGCTTTCCGATTATCGTAAGCCAGCCTGTCGAGGCGGGCGTCGACCGGCGGACGCGGGCAGGCAGAGCGCGTGCGAGTCGTCGACGCTGCAGCACTTGCGCAGCACCACCACGGTAGCGAGCCCGTTCGCAAAGCGCATGAGCCGCGATCGGCCGCAATCGTGGTAGGGCTGCTCGGCCGCGCGCAGAAAGCGGCCGTGCAGCATGCCGCCGGACCACTCCTCGAGCAGCCGCGCGTAGAGCCGCGCCAGCCCGCCGGCGGGTTTTCCGGAGAAGGCATAGATCACGAAGCCGTCGTCCTTGATCACGCGCAGGAACTCGCGCACCGCGCGGCGTGGATCGGGAAGCGTCTCGAGCGTCCAGGTGCTCACCACGACATCGACCGATCTATCGGCATAGGGCAGGCTCGTGATGTCGTGCTGCGCCCACCCGACGCGCGCGTCCGCGATCTTCTTTCGCGCGGCGTGCAGCATTCCCTTCGAGACGTCCACGGCGAGCACCCGTCCCGGGTTCGCGCGCGCAAGCAGGAGCGCCGTGGCTTCGCCCGTTCCGGTTCCCGCGTCGAGCACCGTTGCGCCCGGCCGGACGCTTTGCGCGAGCAGCTCGCCGAGCGCCTGCCAGGCGGGTGCCGAAACCAGCGCGCGCCACAGCCCGAGCGAGGCGTCGTAGCGCCGGGCAAGCCGGTCGTAATGCTCGGCGACCTCGCGCACCGGGCGCGAAGCGGGCCACGGCGAGCGCAGCAGATCCTGGGCCGCGTAGCGCTTCAGGCCACGCCAGAGATCCGCGTAACCGGCCTCGCCGCGCAGGACGCCGAAGTACAGATCGATGAAGGCGCGCCGCCGCTTGAGAAAAGCGTAGCTCGCCCGCGGAAACGCATAGAGGACCCACGCCATCTTGAGAGCCGGGCGGAAGTCGCCGTAAATCTCCGTGTCGATCAGCTCCGCGTATCGCGCCCGCGCCTCGGGCGCGCCGTCCGAAAGCGCAGCAGCAAGCGCTTGCGCGGCGAGCTGGCCGCTGCGCACGGCGTAGTAGATGCCTTCGCCCAGGAGCGGATCGACGAGGGCCGCCGCATCGCCCACGAGCAGCGCGCGGCGGCTCCCGAGCGGCGAGCCCCCGCCGGCGAACAGTGGAATGACGTAGCCGCGGCGCCGCTCGTCGGTGATGATATCCGCCAGGTCCTGGTCGACGAGAAACTCGTCGTACCATGCTCGCGGATTGCCGGTCTTGTCGCGCACCCCGCCGACGCCGATCGACCAGTGGTCGCGCTTCGGAAACACCCAGCCATAGCCGAACGGCGCCACGCCGAACGCGAGGCGCACTTCGTCGCCGATCTCCGGCGTGGACCCCGGCTGCGCCGACACCTCGGCCTCGACGCACACGGCAAGGCGCCGCCGCGGCGCGAGCTTGAGCGAGCGCCCCACGACACCGCCGGCTCCGTCGGCGCCGACGACGTAGCGGGCCGAGAACTCGGCGTGCTTCGTGCGCACGCGCACGCACTCCTCCTCCTCGAGCGCCTCGAGCACGCGCTCACCCGCGCGCAGGTCGGCGCCCGCGGCGCGTGCCTTCTCGGCGAGAAAGTGGTCGAAGCGGTCGCGCATCACCATGTAGGCGATGGGGCGATCGCTCGCCGCGCGGAAGTCATCGACGCCTTCAAACGTGAAATGGGCGCCGTACACGGTCTTCTCGACGAGAGAATGAAAGTCCGGCTCGAGAATGCGCTCGATTTTCTGCGACAGGCAGCCGCCGCACGGCTTGTAGCGGGGAAGCGGCTCTTGCTCGAAGAGGGCGACCCGCGCGCCGCTGCGCGCAAGCTCGGTCGCGGCCGCGGACCCGCCGGGCCCGGCCCCTACCACGATCACGTCGTAATCCACGCGCATCCTGAGCGTCCTGTCCGTGTGCGCGATACGTTATTCAAGCCTTTCTCGCGGAATCGGCGCGCAGCAACGCGAGCGCGGCCCAGATTTCCCAGGCGAGGAAACTCGCGAGCGCGACGCGCTCCGCGAGACCCGGCACGCGCTTCGCAGTGATCGCGACCGCCAAGCCCGTCAACGCGGCGGCGGCGAGCGTCGCCAGCGCGAATGACGCTCGGCTGCGCCGGCGCCAGCGCGGGCTCGCCGCGAAGGCGGCCGAGAACAGAAACAGCGCGGGCAGCTCCAGGGCGAAGGACCCCGAGACCCCCGCCCGATGAGCGAATCCCGTCGGCGTCGGCACGCGCCCGGGCGCGTCGGCCGGGAGGAACGCCGCGGCCACGATGCCGGTCGCCGCGAGGGCGAAGAGCAACACCGCGGAGCGGCTGAGCCGCCGCGCGCCGAGCGACTCACGCAGCCCGAGGCTCAGGGCAAGATTGCCGGCGCCGTGAAGCGCGGTGCCGAGCACGAAAAGCCAGCCGAGCCGCCCGTTCGCGAAATCGCTTACATAGTGCGTGGTCCAGTCCCCGACATCGGCGCGCGCGGCGTGCACCACGAGAAGCGATGACACGAACGCGAGCGCGCCCAGCAGCGCGGCGACACCGTACGGCGACCAGGGCGCATCGCGCACCCAATCACCCCGTAACGCTGCGCGCCTGCGGATCGCCGCCATCGCTTCCGCCGCTACCTGAGCTCCGGCCGGTGAGGCACCGTGGATCGCTCCAGCGGTCGGGCGGTGTTGACGAGATTCTTCATCGATCGCTCTGCCCGTCAGCAGCCGCCACGCCTGCGCGGCGGCTCGCTCGGCGCTTCGGCGGGATGCGCGGCGTGACCGGCGGCCTTCTGCGCGTACTCCTGCGGCGCGGCTTCGAAGCGGTCGCGGTTTTCCTTCGATGCGAAGTAATAAATCGTCCCCTGGTAAACGGAGGTCAGGGCATCGGCGGTACGCACCGCCGCTCCGTTGACCGGGTCGATCGCCGCTTCCGGCGGGTTCGAGGGCTGGCGCTGATCGTCGTGCTGACCACCGTGGCCGCTGGAGCCGCCATGTCCACCGCCGTGCCCCATTCCACCGAGCACGCCGCCGAGCCCGCCATGGCCACCGCCCAACCCGCCGTGCCCGCCGCCGAGGAGCCCGCCCAGTCGTCCTCCGCCGTGGCCGCCGCCATGCCCGCCACCCAATCCGCCGTGCCCGCCGCGGCGGGAGAAGAAGATGACGGCACCGATTGCGACGACGACCCAAATCCAGTTTTGTGATAGCCAGTCCATTTCAGTTCTCCTTTCGTTCCTGATCCGACGCTTGGCGGTACGCTCAACCGGAATAACCGACGTAGGCGAGCATCATGGCCGCCACCAGAATCACCGCGCCACTCACGACAGTCGCGGCGCCGATCAATATGGCGAGACCGCGGGCGCTTTGGGTCCAGCGGATCGGCGCGAAGCCCAGACCGACGAAGATGACGAGCCCAAGCACGGCTTGCACCAGCCAGGCATGCCCGAGGTTCACTTCGCTCCACTCCGCGAATCCGGGGAATATCCCTTTGACCAAGTACTCCAGCGCCGTCAGCACGGCGGCCACCGCGAACGAGCTTCCGAACGAGTGTACGTAGCGTTCCATGGGCTGCGCTCCCTCTTATGATCCGAGCAGGGTGCTCACGCCGACATGGACGGCGCCGGCCAGCGTCGCCCCCGCTCCCTCCATGGCAAGACCCAGGAGCACAATGAGCCCCGCCACGGTCATTGTCGGCAGGCGCGTTGCCGCCTCGTGCTTGAGGTTGGTCGCAAAGGCGAGAATCGGCAGGTAGAGGCCGAGCAAGAACGGCAGGACGAACAGGTGTTCCTTCATTTCCATCGTGGTGTTGCCGATGAATGCCCACGCCCCTTTGTTCATTACCTCCCGGTCGGCGTCGTAGAAAAAGGCATCCCACAGCCCTCCCGAAAACCAGGTAAGCACGAAGAACACCGCGACCAGAACGCTCGCCAGCCTCATGTGCGAAAGCCGGCGCTCGTCGAGCCGGTACGCCTCGACGAAGACCCACAGCGCCGCGAGCATGCCGAAAACGCCGAAAGTCGGATGCACGAACAACAATGCTTCTCTCATGAGTCTCACCGTTCAAAAAAGGGCGACCAGGCGCCGAGCACGCCCAGCGTCAGATGTATCATCAACAAAACGTCTTTCAGTCGATCGTCGTCCCCGCGAAAGCGGGGACCCAGCGTCTTTACGGGCGAAGACACTGGATTCCCGCTTTCGCGGGAATGACGCCGGCGAGAGGTGACGCGTCACGCGGTCTCGTAATCCTCGATAGTAACGAATCGTTGCGCGGAAGCACTACTCCACGATCAGCTTGCCGCGCAGCATCCCCATCTGGCAGGCGAACTCGTATTCCCCGGCCTCCGCTGGCATGAACTCGACGGCGACGGTCTCGCCCTCGGGCAGTTGTGCGCTCTTGTTGAACGCCGGGAGCAGCACCATCTCGCTGCACGAGGCGGATTCCTGGCGCACGAAATTGAGCCGCGCGGGCTTCCCGCGCTCGAGCACGATCACGTCCGGCGTATAGCCGCCTTTCACGAGCACCATCTGCTCCTGGTAGCCGGCGCTGGTGAGCGCGGCCTTGACGCCCTTCGCCTTCACCAGCCAGAAGAACCAGACGATGCCGCCGATCAGCCCGAGGCCCACCAGATCGACGATGATTCTGTCCCAGGTCATGCGCGTTCTCCTTCAGGCGGCGTGCGGCTTCCACCGCTTGAGCCGGTTGGCGTTGGAAATGACGGTCACCGAGCTGAACGCCATGGCGATGGAGGCAAGCAACGGCGAGAGCAGGATGCCGAAGAACGGGTAGAGCACCCCCAGGGCGATCGGCAGCCCGAGCGTGTTGTAGACGAACGCGCCGGCGAGGTTCTGGTACACGTTGCGCATCGTCGCGCGGCTGATCTGCATGGCGAGCACCACGCCGTGGAGACTGCCCTTGATCAGCGTGATGTCGGAGGCCGCGATGGCGACGTCGGTGCCGGTGCCGATGGCGAAGCCGATGTCGGCCTGAGCGAGCGCGGGGGCGTCGTTGATGCCGTCGCCCACCATGCCGACCGTCTTGCCCTCGAGCTGGAGCTTTTGCACGTTGTGCGCCTTGTCCTGCGGCAGCACTTCGGCGAGCACCCGCTCCACACCCACCTGGCGGGCGATCGCTCGGGCGGTGCGCTCGTTGTCGCCGGTGATCATCACCACTTCGAGCCCCATGGCCCTGAGTGCGCGGATCGCCTCGCGGGAATCGTCCTTCACCGTGTCGGCCACGGCGACGATGCCCGCGGCTTTGCCGTCGAGCGCGACGTACATCGGCGTCTTGCCGTCGTCGGCCAGTTGCGCCGCGCGCTCTTCCAGAGCGCCGAGCGCGATCTGGCGCTCGCGCATGAGCTTCACGTTGCCGAGTAGCAGCGCGCGGCCGCCGACGCGCGCCTCGATACCGTGGCCTGGAATCGCGTTGAAGGTCTCCGCATCCGGCAGCGCCAGGCCGCGACCCGTCGCGCCCTCGACGATCGCCGCGGCGAGCGGGTGCTCGGAGGACTTCTCGACGCCGCCCGCGAGCCGCAGCATCTCGCTCTCGTCGGTCCCGGGGGCCGCGACCAGGTCGGTCAGCACGGGCTTGCCGTGCGTGATCGTCCCGGTTTTGTCGAGCACGACCGTTTGGAGCTTCTGCGCGGTCTGCAGCGCGGTACCGTCGCGGATCAGGATGCCGTTGAGCGCCCCCAGGCCCACGCCGGTGGTGAGCGACATTGGCGTCGCCATGCCGAGCGCGCAGGGGCAGGCGATGATCAGTGTGGCCACCGCGACGATCAGCGCGAACACGATCCGCGGCTCGGGCCCGAAAGAGTACCAGGCCATGAAGCCGAGGATGGCGAGGATCGCCACGGTCGGCGTGAAATAGCCCGACACCACGTCGACGATCCTCTGGATGGGAACTTTCGAGCCCTGCGCGTCCTGCACCATGCGGATGATGCTGGCGAGCGCCGTGTCCTTGCCGACGCGGGTGGCCCGGAATTTGAATGCGCCGGTCTTGTTGAGGCTGGCGCCGATCACCTCGTCGCCGACCTTCTTTTCCACCGGCAGCGACTCGCCGGTAAGCATCGACTCGTCGACCGAGGAGGCGCCCTCGGCGATCTCACCGTCCACCGGGATCTTTTCTCCCGGGCGCACGATCACGAGGTCGCCGACCACCACTTCCTCGACCGGGATGTCCACCTCCCTGCCGTCGCGCACCACGCGCGCGGTCTTCGCCTGCAGGCCGATCAGCTTCTTGATCGCATCCGAGGTCCGGCCCTTCGCCTTCAGCTCCATGGCGAGGCCGAGCACGACCAGCGCGGTGACTACCACCGTCACGTCGTAGTACACCTCGAGCTCTTCGGAGGCCGGCAGGAGCTGCGGGAAGAGCAGAACGATCGTCGAGTAGATCCACGCCACGCCGGTGCCCATCGCGATCAGCGTGTGCATGTTGGCCGAGCGATGCTTGAGCGCCTGCCACGCGCCGGTAAAGAACTGGTTGCCGCTGTAGGCGAGCACGACGCCCGAGGCCACGCCCATGAACGCCCAGGTGTACCAGAGCTGGGGGCTGCCGCGGGGGAAGTAGTCGCGCAGCACCGGAATGAGCCAGGGATAGCTCATGATCATCGTGAAGACAGCGACCGGCGCGCCGACCCACCACTTGCGCATGAGGGCGCGGTATTCGCGCTCGCGCGCCTGCTGCTCGCGGTCGAGCTCCTCGGGACCGGCAGGCTCCGGCGCTTCGCGCGCCTGGTAGCCCGCCGAGGCCGCGGCCGCCTCGATGGCGGCGTGGTTGGCGATCGCGGGGTGATATTCGACCAGCGCCTCCTCGGTGCCGAGCGAGACGCTCGCCGCGACCACACCCGGCGTCTCGCGCAAGGCCTGCTCGATCTTCGTCACGCAGGACGCGCAGCTCATGCCTTCGATCTTGAACCGGGTCTTCGCCGTGTCCGAGCGGTAGCCTGCCGCCTTGATTGCCTCATGCAGCGCGGGAACCGCGCTCACCCGCGGGTCGTACTCGACGAAGGCGCGGCTGTTCGCGAGGTTCACGGTGGCGCGGGCCACGCCGGGCACGGCGGAAAGCGCCTTTTCGAGCGTCTGCACGCACTGCGCGCAGGTCAAGCCCGACACCGGAAGCTCGACGCGCTCGAGCGCGCCCGGCACCGCAGCGGCGGCGGTTGCCGGGGCAACACTTGCGACTGCGTTGGCTGTGTCCATGATCGTTCTCCTTTCGTGTCGGTACTGGGAATTGCCGTCCAGCGCGTGTCGTGGCGACGGCCCGACCCGTCATCCGCCATAGAGCGCGGCAAAGGCGCGTTCGGAGGCTTCGTCGCGCGCTTTCCGATACTGATCCAGGGCCATGACGATGCTCCGGCTCGCAAGGTGCTCGAGCTGCATCCACGGGTTGTCCGCGGCGCTGCCCCGCGGCTGCGCCGGCACGAGCGGCGCCAGCAGCGCGATGGGGACCATCCACGGATTGAGCCGGTCCGAAAACATGTACCGGCTCACCCGCATCGGATGCAGCCATTTCTGCAATAGCGCCGTGAGCGGGCTCGCCGTGGCGCGGACCCACGGGCTCAAGAGCGTCTTGTAGAGCGCCTCGTTCGCCTCCGAGAGCTGCCGCACGCGGACGAATTCCTCGCGCGGGTAGTCGAAGCGGATGTCCTCGACGTTGCGGGGCTCGAAATGCACCGAGTATTGCGGCTTGCGGCAGTCCGGATCTCCGGTCGGGTTGTCGATCTTCATTTCGTACAAGCCCGGCTCGAGCTGCTCGATCTCCTCCAGGCTCTCGAGCATCGCGCGGTGCTCGAGCTTCGCGACCGCGGCGGAGACGAAGATGCCCAGATGCCCGACGTGCGTGTTGAGCAGGTACACGATGCGCTGCCCCGCCGCCTTGAGCGCTTCGGTGGTGGGGTACACCGCCGGAATCCAGTTGAGCGCCTGGTGCGGCGGGGTGATGTTGTCGCCGCTGGAGGCGAAGATGACCAGCGGATTGTGGATCGCCTTCAGGTCCGCCACGCAACCCTCGCAGATGCGAAGCTTCCCCTGCTCGAGCCGATCGCCGATAAACAGGTTCTCGACGATCGCCACCATCTCCTCGCGGCTCAGGAAGTAGAACCCGGTCCACCAGCGCTCGAACTCGAGGAAGCGCTCGCGCTCGCCGTCGATGTCGGCGAAGAGCTTGTAGTTCTTCTCCCAGAACGTGTTCGCGGGATTGAGGTTCTCGAAGTTCTGCGCGAGCCAGGCCCCGTCGAAGCGCCCGTCGCCGAGATCGCCGATGAAGTGCGCGAGCCAGGTGCCGCCGACCATCCCACCGGCGAGCCGCATCGGGTTCACGTCGGAGGCTCCCGCCCAGTACGACAGCGGCGAGCCGTTGAGCACGGCCGGCCCGAGCAAGCCCTCGTGCGTCGCGGCCAGCAATGCGATGGCCCAGCCCGCCTGGCAGTTGCCGTACAGCGTCGGGGCGAGCCCGCCGTGGCGCCGCGAGACTTCGTGGACGAAACGCCGCAGCGCGTGCAGAACGTCGGCGAGCGTCTGGCCGGGGCAGGGCTCCGGATAGAAGATGACGAAGTAGGTCGGATGGCCCTCGTGCAGCGCCATGCCCACCTCGGAGTCGCGCTTGAAGCCGCCGATGCCGGGGCCGTGGCCGGCGCGCGGGTCGACGATGATCACCGGGCGCTTGTTCTCGTCCACGCACTGCTCGATCCGGTCCGCGCCCGAGCTGGTGATGCGCAGCAGCGCGTAGTTGGCGGGATGCTCGAATCGGCGCGCGTCGAGGATCGTTTCGTACTCGAAATTGAGCAGCGGCGGCAACCCCGCCTGCTCGTGCGCGAGCATGTTGTTCGCGCGCTCGCGCAGGATGTCGAGGAACAGCACCGACCGGCGCCAGAGCTCCGCCTGATAGGCGTGCGCGTCCGCCACGACCGTGGGCGACGCCGTCGAAGGAGCAGCGGTCTGCTTCGGAGCCTCTGCGCCCTTGTCGATCGTTTCGGCGCGCCGGGTGCGGCCCGTCGGGACGAGCCTGATGCTGGGGGTGCGGCGAAGCGCCGCGGTTTTGGTTTTGGCTTTGGTTTTGGCTTTGGCCATGGAATTCTTTCAGAGCTAGGAAAAGGAATTGGACCGAAGGTAGCGAGCGAGGCGCTCGGCCAAGGTGATCATCCCGCCTCGGCCGCCGCCGCGCCGATGCGAGGCGGCGTCGGGCGCGCGGCTGGCGACTTGATGCCGGTGAGCTTGGTGCGCTTGAGCATGAGCGCGTTGATCGCCACGATCGCCGAGCTGCCGGACATCGACAGCGCCGCGATCTCCGGGGAGAGCGTGAACGGATAGAATACGCCGGCGGCGAGCGGAAAGGCGATGACGTTGTAGCCGATCGCCCAGCCGAGGTTCTGGTGCATCTTGCGTAGTGTGGCGTGCGAGAGCTCGATGGCGCCCACCACGTCGAACGGGTCGCTCTTCATCAACACCACTTGCGCGCTCTCCATCGCCACGTCGGTCCCGGCGCCGATCGCGAAGCCCACGTCGGCCTGGGTCAGCGCCGGCGCATCGTTGATGCCGTCGCCGACCATGCCGACCTTGTGCCCCTGGCTTTGCAGCTCCTTGATCTTCGCCGCCTTCTCC
>DASVPH010000114.1:0-12679 GCA_036382945.1 Casimicrobiaceae bacterium | reverse complement strand
CGGGCTGCGGCAAAATGCGGCGCCTGCGTCGCCGCCCTCCTCGGTAATAGGATGAACTATTACCCTTCGTCGGGCGTCTCGCATTCATCCGCATTTTGCTCGCAGCGCAATCCACGTGGGGGTATTTCAGAGGTTCCTTAGGCGCTGCCCGTCGTCGAGGCAAGCAAGGCGCGGACGCAGCGCGCGACACCTTCCTCGACCGACAACATCGGCGCGCCGTAGCCCGCCGCGCGCAGCCGCGAGATGTCGGCCTCGGTGAAGCTCTGGTACTTGCCCGCGAGCCCCGGCGGAAAGCCGATGTACTCGATCACGCCCGCGCGGTGCAGCTCGGCGAACGGCAGCGCCGGCTGCTCGTCGGCTGCGCGACAGGCATTGATCGTCGCGGCGGCGACCGCGTTGAAGGTGGTCGCCTTGCCGGTGCCGAGATTCCAGATGCCCGAACGCTCGGGATGGTCGAGGAAGTCGAGGTTCACCTTGACCACGTCCTCGATGCTCACGAAATCGCGGCGCTGCTCGCCCGCGGCGTAGCCGCCCGAGCCTTCGAACAACTGCACCTTCGCGTTGGCACGATACTCATTGAAGAAGTGCCACACGACCGAAGCCATGCGCCCCTTGTGTCCTTCGCGCGGGCCGTAGACGTTGAAATAGCGGAACCCCGCGATCTGCGCCGTACGCTCGGGCAGCACGCGCCGGACGTACTGGTCGAACAGCAATTTCGAGTAGCCATAGACGTTGAGCGGCGCCTCGCAGTGGCGTTCCTCGCGAAACACGGGTCCCGCACCGTAGACCGCGGCGGACGATGCGTAGAGAAACGCGACGTCGCTGTTCTGGCAGTGCTCGAGCAGCCGCACCGAATAGCGGTAATTGTTGGCGAGCATCGCGCGCCCGTCGCTCGCCATCGTGTCCGTGCACGCGCCCTGGTGCAGCACTACCGCGATATCGTCGTCGAAATCGCCGTCGGAAAGCCGCGCCAGAAATTCGTCCTTGTCCAGATAGTCGGCGATCTCGCAATCGACGAGGTTGCGGAACTTGTCGCCCTCGGTCAGATCGTCGACGGCGAGGATGCGCGTCTCGCCGCGGGCGTTGAGCGCCTTGACCAGGTTGGAACCGATGAAGCCGGCGGCGCCGGTGACGACGGTGTGCATGGGAGCGGGGATCGAGGATTGAGAATCGAGCGGGTGTCGAGCGCACGGGCGACGCGGCTAGAGCTCGATGTCGACGGTGCCGACTTCGGTCGTGACGAACGGCACGCGCGCCGACACCGAGCACAGCAGTTGATAGCCGATGGTGCTGGCCGCGGAAGCGACATCGTCGACCGGCAGCCCTTCGCCCCAGAGCACGACCGGGCTGCCGATCGTGGCTTCCGGCACCTCGGTGAGATCGACCGTCATCAGATCCATCGACACGCGGCCGGCGGTGCGCGCCTTCTTGCCGCAGACCAATACCGGCGTGCCGTTGGGCGCGTGACGCGGGTAGCCGTCGGCGTAGCCGCAGGCGACCACGCCGATGCGGTGGGCGCGTGCGGCGGTGTAGGTGCCACCGTAGCCGACGCTCTGATTGGGCTTCAGGTCCTGGATGCCGATCAGCGCGCTCTTGAGCGTCATCACCGGCTTGAGGCCGAGCATCTCCGCGGTATCGTAGGGAAAGGGCGAAGAGCCGTAGAGCATGATGCCCGGTCGCACGTACTCGCCGCCGACGTCGGCGTAGCGGATCACGCCGGCGGAATTGGCCACCGAGCGCGGGTACGGCAGGCCGCGGCACGACTCTTCGAAAGCGTCGAGCTGCTCGTTCAAGCCGTCCTCTTCGTCGGCGCGCGCGAGATGCGTCATCAGCCGCATCACCGCTACGTTCGGCGTTTGCGACAGGCGATCGACTATCGCGTGCACGTCGCCGCCCCGAAACCCCAGCCGGTTCATCCCGGTGTTGACCTTGATGAACACCTCGATCGGTCGCGACAGCGTGGCCGCTTCGAGCATTTTCACCTGTTCCATATGGTGCACCACAACCGCGAGCCGGCGCGCGGAAATTTCGGTCAGTTCGCTCGCCTCGAAGAACCCTTCCAGAAGCAGGATGCGCCGCGCGTAATGCCGCTCGCGCAGCGCAGTCGCCGCCTCCAGCTCGACCAGCGCGAGCCCGTCGGCGGCACCCAGCGCGGGAAGCACGCGGCGCAGCCCGTGTCCATACGCGTTCGCCTTGACCACTGCCAGCAACTGCGCACCCGCAGCCCGCTCGCGCGCCAACGCCAGATTCGCGCGCAGCGCCGAGAGGTTAACCTGCGCGATCAGCGGACGAGACATGGAAGCGGCGGCGCGAGAGCGCGACGAGAGATGCACCCGGCCCGTTCGGGTTTGGTCTGGGGCAACAAAACGTGGTATAAGGCGCGAGCCGCATGCGCCGGCAACAATTATTATACATAGTCGCGCAGCGAACGCCCCGACAACCTGCGGCGCCGCCGTCGAGTCCCGGAGCGCACCGCGCCATTGCGAGGACAATGCAAGCCGGGTTCTACACCATCATGGCGGCGCAGTTCTTCTCGTCGCTCGCAGACAATGCGCTGCTGGTGGCCGCCATCCAGATGCTGCGCGATCTCAAATCGCCCGCCTGGATGACGCCGTCGCTCAAGCAGGTCTTCGTCATCTCCTACGTTCTGCTCGCACCGCTGGTGGGCGCGTTCGCCGATTCGATGCCCAAGGGCCGCGTGATGCTGATCACCAACGGCGTGAAGATCGTGGGCTCCGGCCTGATGCTGTTCATGGTCGACCCGCTCGTCGCCTACGCGCTGGTGGGCCTCGGCGCCGCTGCGTACTCGCCGGCCAAGTACGGCATCCTCACCGAGCTGCTGCCGGCGCGGCAGCTCGTCATCGCCAACGGCTGGATCGAAGGCACGACGGTGCTCTCGATCATCATCGGCGTGCTGGTCGGCGGGCTGCTGATCAGCGGCCCGGTCTCGAGCTGGCTGCTGGCAATCGACATCCCGAAGATCGACACCGGCATCCAGACGCGGCCGCAGGCCGCGATCGTGGTGATCATGGCTTTCTACGCGACGGCGGCGGTGTGCAACTGGTATATCCCGGATACCGGCGTCGAGCGCCGCGTCGCGAGCAAGAACGCGCTCTATCTCATCCGCGAGTTCGCGCATTGCAACGCGCTGCTCTGGCGCGACAAGCTGGGCCAGATCTCTCTCGCCACGACCACGCTGTTCTGGGGTGCCGGCGCCACGCTGCAGTTCATCATCATCGACTGGGCGGCCGCCCACATGGGCTACAACCTGTCGCGCGCGTCGTACCTGCAGGGCGTGGTAGCGTTCGGCATTGCGCTCGGCGCCGCGCTCGCGGCGCGCTTCGTGCCGTTGCGCGGGGCGGTCAAGGTGCTGCCGCTCGGCGTGGTGATGGGGATCGTGGTGATCGCGATGGTCGGCGTGCGCAAGCTGGAGATTGCGATCGTCCTGTTGACGTTCATCGGGGCGTTCGCCGGATTCTTCGTCGTGCCCATGAACGCGCTGCTGCAGCATCGCGGCCACGTGCTGATGGGGGCAGGACACTCTATCGCGGTGCAGAACTTCAACGAGAACGTCGGCGTCTTGGTGATGCTGGCCTTCTACGCCATCATCGTGCAGGCGGGGCTGTCGACCAACGCCGCGATCGTGCTCTTCGGAGTGTTCGTCGCCGCGGCCATGCTACTGGTGATCTTGCGGCACCGGCGCAATCTCGCGGCCGGCGACCTGCTGCACCTGGTCGCGGTGGAGCGCGCCGAGGCGAAAGGCGGACGGCCGTAGGCGACCTCCTTGAACCGGTAATCGCGAGTGATCCGTTGCGCGTCGGCCGCTGCGCCGACTCGCCTCGCGCGATCCCCACGCACGAGGTAAGTGCGTAGGGCCCCTCGCTGCGGGCTCGCGTCGCTACAACACGACCGGCTGATCGGGCAGCTCGTTGGGACCCTTGGCGGCGCGCGGGAAATGCTGCGCGAGCAGCTCACCGATCGCCGTGACCCCGTCGACCGCGCCCTCCTCGAAGCGGCCTTCCCGGAATGCGGACTCCATCGCCCGGCAGACCGCGTCCCAGGTTTCCTGCGGTACTCTGCGGTTGATGCCGCGATCGGCGACGATCTCGACGTCCTTGTCGGCGAGTAGCACGTAGACGAGCACGCCGTTGTTGTGCTCGGTATCCCAGATCCCGAGCTGGCCGAAGAGCTGTAGTGCGCGCGCGCGGGGCTCCAGACCTCGGAACACCTGCGCGAGCGGGAGCGAGGCCTCGACGACGAAGCGGAGCTGTCCTTGATGCAGCCGCTCGCCGGCGGCGATCGCGTCCGCGATGCGCTTCAACGTCTGCGCCGAGAACTTGCGGCGCGCGGTCAGATGATCGATCAGGAAATGCCGGCCGAGACGCTGCGGCCGGGTTGGCATCGCGCTCATCGTGACCGCCTCCTTGATCGTCTGCTCGCGCCGACTCTAGCCTGAGAGTGTGTTGCCATGCGTCGGCCGCCGCGGCGACTCGCGGACGCTCGACCCCCACGCACTGCGAGTGGGGCGACCGGCGAGGAGGAGCGAGGCTCCGCTAGCGAAGCGAGTGGAGGCGACCCGAGCCGGGCGCAAGAGCCGACAACTCGACGAGAGGAATTCGCGTGCCAGTGGCGAAGGCCCCTCTCGCTGCTCGCGCCGCTCATCCTCAATGCCACCCGCCGGACGCGCCGCCGCCGCCGAAACTGCCGCCACCACCGCTGAATCCGCCGCCACCACCGCCCCAGCCGCCTCCGCCCCAGCCGCCTCCGCCCCACCCACCTGCGCCGGGGAACCCGAGGCCATGCCCCCGTCCGCCGAACGCGGAAAAGCTGATGACGACGAAGGCGATGATGGCGGCGATCGCCGCGATGACGAGCGATCCGGCGAACAGCCACGCCGCGCCGCCGACGATTGCACCGCCGGCGACCGAGCCTCCGACGTTGCCCAAGATCGCGCGCAGGATCGCCCCGATCGCCGGGACCGCGACCAGAAGGATGATCGCGAGGGTACCGATGTCGAATCCGCCGGACGCTCGCCCGCGACGCGGCTCGCTTTTCGGCGCGGTCTCGGTCCCGGCCACCACGGCGATGATGCGATCCACACCGGCGTTGATCCCCGCCGCGAATTGTCCCCGGCTGAAAAGCGGCGCCACGGTATCGCCGATGATGCGCCGCGCCGCCACGTCGGTGAGATCGCCCTCCAGACCGTAGCCGACCTCGATGCGCATCTGCTTGTCGTCCTTGGCGATGACGAACAGCGCGCCGTTGTCCTGGCCCTTCTGGCCGATCTTCCAGGCCTCGACCACACGCAGCGAATACTGTTCGATCGCCTCGGGCTTGGTGGTCGGAACGATCAGCACCGCGAGCTGGTTGGTCGTCTTCGCCTCCCAGTCGGCGAGCTTGGCTTCCAGCGCCTGCCGCTCCGCCGCCGAGAGCGTGCCCGTGAGGTCGGTGACGCGCGCACGCAGCGGCGGAATCGGCTGCAACCCTTCGCGCGGCGCGTCCAAGGCGAGCGCGTGCGCGAGGCCCGAAAGGGCAAGCAACGCCAACGCCGCAAGGACGCGGCGGCCGCATCGTTCGTACCGGCGCAGAAGGGAGGCCGTCAATTCAAGATTCGTTCGCTCTGAGCCTGTCGAAGCCTGTCCTGAGCTTCGTCGAAGGGAGCGAACGAACCCATTGGGATAACTCGCGTGCCGTTCGTCGTTCGACGAGCTCATCACGGACGGCCGTCCGCGAACGGTTCTCGGAGGCGAACGAATGCGAGCACGCGCGCTACTTGCTCGCCGGAGCGGGCGCCGGCGTCGCACCCGGTGCCGGCGCAGGCGCGGGCTTGCTGAAGTCCACGGTCGGCGGCACGCTGATGGCCTTCTCGTTCGCGACCGAGAAATTCGGCTTGACGTCCATCTTGAACAGCATCGCCGTGAAGTTGGTCGGGAACGAGCGCACCGTCGTGTTGTATTGCTGCACCGCCTGGATGTAGCGGTTGCGCGCCACGGTGATCCGGTTCTCCGTGCCCTCGAGCTGGGCCTGCAAATCGCGGAAATTCTGGTCGGACTTGAGCTGCGGATACTGTTCCGCGACCACGAGCAGGCGCGACAGCGCGGATTGCAACTGACCTTGCGCCGCGGTGAATTTGGCGAATGCCTCCGGATCGTTGATGAGCTCCGACGTGGCCTTGATGCTGCCCACGCTCGCCCTGGCGTTGGTCACCTCGGTCAGCACGCGCTCTTCCTGCGCGGCATAGCCCTTCACCGTGTTGACGAGATTGGGAACCAGGTCGGCACGGCGCTGATACTGGTTGAGCACCTCGGACCAGGCCGATTTGATCTGCTCGTCCTGCCGCTGCAGGTCGTTGTAACCGCAGCCGGAGAGCGCGATCGCGGCGAGCGAAGCCGCAAGGAAAGCCAAGAGCTTGCGCATTTAAGTTTCTCCCTTCCTGGAAGAGGCAGGCGCGGAGCGCCCCGTGAGCCATCACATGAGGGCCGCGCCGGCGGCTTGCAAGCGGCGAGTCTCGTCGCCCCCGTCCTGCAAGCGGCGCATGGTGGCGCGCGCCAGGCACAAATCTTCCCACGCCTTCGCTTTGTCGGGCAAGTTGCGCAGCAGGTACGCCGGATGATAGGTGACCACGAGCGGCACGCCGTTATAACGGTGCACGCGGCCGCGCAGACTCGCGATCGTCGCGTCGACGTTGAGCAGTGTGGTCGCGGCGCTCCGGCCCAGCGCGACGACGAGCTTCGGGCCGATGAGCGCGATCTGCCGATCGAGATAGGGGCGGCATGCCTCGACCTCGACGGGCTCGGGCGTGCGGTTGCCGGGCGGACGACATTTGAGCACGTTGGCGATGTACACATTCTTGCCGCGTCGCAGGCCGAGCGCCGCGAGCATGTTGTCGAGCAGCCGCCCCGCTTGTCCGACGAAGGGCTCGCCCTTGGCGTCTTCTTCCGCGCCGGGCGCTTCGCCGACGAAAAGCCACTCTCCGCGCGGATCGCCCACGCCGGGGACCGATTTGTTGCGCGTCCGGCACAGTCCGCACGCGGTGCACGCTTCGACATCAGTGGCGAAGGCAGGCCAGTCGAGCGCGGCGATGCGGTGCAGGCGATCGGGCGGTGCGCCGGCGCCGATGGCTTGTTTCGCAGGGCTCGCCATCGGCGGCGCCTCCGCGACGAAGTCTTCGCGCGCAACATTCGACGTCGCGACAGCGTAGCGCGGGCGCCAGCGCCACAGCGGCAGCAGCCCCAGCTCGCGCAGGATCTCGATGCGCGCGGTCATGTCAGGCGGCGTCCAATGCGCGACGCATCACCAGCGCATCCTCGCGCCCACTCGGTCCGGCCGGGTAGTAGCCGATGCGGCGGGCGACCGGGACGAAGCCCTCGCGCGCATAGAGCTCGATCGCGGGCACGTTCGACACGCGGACTTCGAGAAAGCATTGCGCGGCGCCGCGCGCTTTGACGTCGGCGAGAAAGCGCCGAAGGAGCGCGCGGCCGAGGCCGAGGCGCCGCGCCTCGGGCGCGACGGTCAAATTCAGGATCTGCGCCTCGCCCGGGGCGAACAGCAGCACACCGTAGGCGACGATGCTGCCGCCGGCCACACCGACGGTCATGCCGTAGCCTGCGGCGAGCGCGTCGAGGAAGTTGCCCGGCGTCCACGGTGCGGTGTGCGCCGCGCGCTCCAACGCGGAAACCTCCGCGATGTCGCTCTCGGTCATCGGCCGCCACAAGACCGGCCCCGGGTGAACGTCGCGGGCGAGCCTGGCGTTCACAGCCTCAGTCCCGCGTCGCGCTCGGCCGTGGTCAGCGCGACGCGATGACGCACGTAGCGCGGCGCCGCGTCGCGCGCGGCCACCCCTTCGCCGGCGGCGAAGCGCGGCAGCGCCAGATTGCCGATCGCGACCGCGGTGGGGAGAATCGCCTCGTCGCTCGTCGAGAGCACGCCGGCCAGGCGCTCGCGGAGCGCGGGATGCGCGGCAAAACCGTTGCCGGCACCGCTCCAGTGGCCGGTGGGGACGGGAGCCTCCTCGGGCCGGACGACGCAAGGCTCGACGTGGGGACGCCACTGGCTCACGACGCGCTCGAACGCGGCGAGATAGACCTCCTGCATCCGCGCGTCCAAGGCGGCGACGACGCGCGTCCAGCCGTGCTTCGCGCGCGCGGTTTCGGCCATCGCTTCGAGCGTTGAGACGCCGATGAGACGCAAGTCGGCGCCCAGGGCGAGCCCCTGCGCAACGCCGCAGCCGATGCGCAGCCCTGTGAACGAGCCGGGTCCCGCGCCGAAGGCGATCCCGTCGACATCGGCAAGCCGAAGCCCGGCCTCGTCGAGCAGCGCGCGGACGATCGGCAGCAACAGCTCGGAGTGGCGCTGCCCGGCGTGCTCGATGCGCTCCGCCCAGCGCGCGCCGTCGCCGAGCGCCACGCTGCAGGCTTCGGTGGAGGTGTCGAGCGCGAGGATTCGCATCGCCGGATTCTACCTCGGAGAAGCGTTCGCCGACGGGGGCGCGAGGCGAACCGGTAGAATTCGCCGATTGCCTTCGCCCGAACCTTGGCGAAGTGCGAACAGCACCGATCATGGACTCCGTCGTCATCACCGCACTCGATCAGGAAGGCCGCGGCGTGGGCCGGGTCGGCGGCAAGGCGATGTTCGTCGAGGGCGCGCTGATCGGCGAGGAGGTTGCGGTCGAGCTGCTTCGCCGCAAGCCCAACTACGATCTCGCGCGAATTTCCGAGCTCCGGGTGGCGAGCGCGGCGCGCACGACGCCGCCCTGCCCGTATTTCGGCGTGTGTGGCGGCTGCAGCCTGCAGCACCTCGAGCCCGCCGCGCAGGTCGCGGTCAAGCAGCGTGTGCTCGAGGACGCGCTGTGGCACATCGGGCACCTGCACGCCGACGAGCTGCTGCCGCCGATCCACGGCTGCGTCTGGGGCTATCGCCACCGCGCCCGGCTATCGGTGCGCGACGTGCCCAAGAAGGGTGGCGTGCTGGTCGGCTTCCACGAGAAGAAGTCGAGCTACGTCGCCGACATGACGAGCTGCCCGGTGCTGCCGCCGCGCATCTCGGCTCTGCTCCCGGCATTGCGGGCGCTCGTCGCGGCGCTCTCGATCCGCGATCGCCTGCCACAGATCGAGCTCGCGGTGGGGGAAGACGCGGAAAGCCCGAGCGGCGGGCCCGCCGACGCGCTGGTGCTGCGCGTCCTGGCGCCGCTCAGCGCGGACGACGAGCGCGCATTGTCCGCCTTCGCGGATCGTCACGGCGTCGACCTCTATCTCCAACCGCACGGACCGGCGAGCGTACGCCCGCTGCGAGCGCCCGTGCGGCGGCTTTGCTACACGCTGCCCGATTTCGGCGTCACGATCGACTTCGAGCCGACCGACTTCACGCAGGTGAACGCGGGTATGAATCGCCTGCTGGTGCGACGTGCGATCGGGCTGCTCGACCCCGAGCCCGGCGACACCGTGGCCGACTTTTTCTGCGGTGTGGGCAACTTCACGCTGCCGATCGCGCGCCGCGGCGCGAGCGTCATCGGTGTGGACGGCAGCGCCGCGCTGGTGCGCCGGGCCGAAGCGAATGCGGAGCGAAACGGCCTCGCGCAACGTGCCCGCTTCGGGGTCGCCGATCTCTTCGCTGCGACGCGCGAGAGCGTCGACGCGCTGGGGCCGCTGGACAAGGCGCTCCTCGATCCGCCGCGCGAAGGGGCGATCGAGCTGGTCAAGGCGCTCCCCGAAGAGCGGCTGACGCGCTTGGTCTACGTCTCGTGCAACCCGGCCACGCTCGCCCGCGACGCGGCGCTGCTCGTGCACCAGCGCGGCTACACGCTCGCCGCCGCCGGGGTCGCGAACATGTTTCCGCATACGGCGCACGTCGAATCGATCGCGCTCTTCGTCCGTGGCCCGTGCTGACCTCGGATACGATCCTGGAGAACCCCGGGGCGTGAACCGGGACGCCGCCTGGCGGCCAGCGAACCAGGGGAGATAGCAACGAAACGGGCGCCTCGCGGCGCCCGTTGCCTCTCGCTTCGAGGGCGCTCAGTCGCGCTGACCCGAAAAGATCATCAGCAGATTGAGCAGGTTGATGAACAAGTTCAGGATGTCGAGGAACAGCCTGACCGTCGCCATGATGTAATTCGTCTCTCCGCCGCGAACGATGTCGCTCACGTCATAGAGCAGATAGCCGGAGAAGATCAGCACCGCGATCGCCGACAGCGTCACCGCGAGCGCCGGGACCTGGAAGAAGAGGTTCGCGAGCGAGGCGATCACGAGCAGCACCAGCCCGACGAACAGGAACTTGCCCAGGAAGCTGAAGTCGCGCTTCGACACCGTGGCGATCGTCGCCATGACGAAGAACACGGCTGCGGTCATCCCGCCCGCCAGCGCCACGAGCTGCCCACCGTTGCGCAAGCCCATGGCGACCTGCAATATCGGCGCCAGCATCAGGCCGGAGATGAAGGTGAAGCCGAAAACCGCGACCACGCCCCAGCCACTGTTGCGCAGCGCCGCGACAACGAACAACGAGGCGATCATCGCGCCGAACATCAGCAGCGGCGCCATGATCGGCGAGGTCTTGTAGAAAGCGGCGAAATTGATCGCCATACCCGCATACGCACCGACGATCGTGGGCAGCATCGACAGCGCGAGCAGCCAGTAGGTGTTGCGCAGTACCTGGTTCGGGGCAACGACGACCCGCTCGGAACTCGGTGTGGGCGTCGGCATGGTCCAGCGCGACCGCGGATCGGTCGGGACCGGTTTCAGTTCGGGTTCCATAGAATTCCCTTTAGCGGACAGGAAGCTGTCCTTGTCGAGGACATTAGACTAACAGAAATCCCCCAAGTTTCAATGGGGGTATGACCGCCGCGATGCTATGATTCGCGCGGGCCGGATGGGTGGTCGAGTACTTGAAGGCACCGGTGTTGTGAGCAGGCTCGCGAAGCGCGCTTCCTCGGGCGACGCTAACGTGAGCCGCGCCTTGAGCGGCGAACGTTAAACGACGCGTTCGCCGAGCGGCGGAGACCCAAAACCGGCAGGATACGGATGGGTGGCCGAGTGGTTGAAGGCACCGGTCTTGAAAACCGGCAGGGGCGAAAGTCCTTCGTGGGTTCGAATCCCACCCCATCCGCCAAATCTATCCTGGAGCGCCACAGGGTATCCGGAGCCAAGCTTCCGCTGGCTGGGAGCGTGCGGGGCCTCACGCTTCTGCATTGAATATGGCATCAAATGATGATAATATCGTGCCTTGTGAGGAGATATGCACATGCGCACGACGCTCGCGCTCGATGATGAACTTGTGGCCAAGGCGCAGGCATTTACCGGCCTGAAGGAGAAGTCCAGCCTGGTCCGCGAAGCGCTGCGGGCACTCATAGAGCGCGAAAGCGCACGGCGACTAGCGCGCCTCGGCGGCAGCGAGCCCCGCCTGGAAGCGCCGCCGCGGCGACGATCGAACCTGCGGTGATCCTGGTCGACACCTCCGCCTGGGTCGACCATCTTCGCGCCGGCGACAAGGTGCTTGCCGGCTTGCTCAAAGCCAACAGAGTTCTAACGCATCCTTTCGTTGTCGGTGAGCTTGCCTTGGCCAATCTTCGTCAGCGCGCGGTCGTGTTGAACGCCCTGGCGGACTTGCCGCGCGCCGGGATCGCCACCGATGCGGAAGTCCTGCATTTCATCGATCGCCACGCCTTGTTCGGGCGCGGCATCGGCTACGTCGATGTTCATTTGCTCGCCGGTGTGCGGCTGACCACCGGAGCGACGCTTTGGACGAACGACAAGCGGCTGCACGGCGTCGCCGCTCAATTAGGCTTGGCGTTCGAGCCGCGGCAGCATCGCGGATCATAGGGCTATGGCGAAGACGTAGTGCTCATCATCGTCGGGCGCGGTCCTCCAAACACCACCGCTTCCCACGGTAGAACCGAACGGAAATGGAGCCGTAGCGCTCAGCGCCGTGAGGCGGGGTGTCACCACCGCGACCTCACTGCTCGATGTTGTACCACTCGCGCAGTTGCTCGATCACGGCGCGCAACTGCGCACGGCACGGCTCGATATGGGCCACGCGGAAGGTCGGCCACTCTGCCTGCCAGTTGCAGCCCGACCGGTCAGGCTCGGTCACGATGATGCGCCTGATATGCACCCCGGAGCACTCGGTATGCATCGCGATCTCGTAGTTGACGAGCATGCGCAGCGACTCGAGCGCGAGAACGCGGCGTCTGAGCGTCGGCTGCTCCGCAAATCGGACCACCATTCTTGCCTCACCCCCCCGCCGGTCCGTTTCCGATCGCCGGCTTCACCGTTGCCGCGACATAGGTCGGTACGGCGATGCGCTCGTGCAGGCCCGCGTCCGCCGCTCGGGCGTGCAGCGCACCCCAGCCGAAGATGCCGATGAGCCCGATCACGATGAGATAGATCGCCACGATGTAGTTCAGCAGCCGCGGCACGATCAGGATCAGGATGCCCGCAAGCAGCGATACGACAGGTCCCAGCGCGAGATTGATGGTCACGGTATTTCCGTCCATTCTCATAGCGGGCAGGTCCCGCTCGGCCTGCCGAATAGTCGATGCGTCTTTTTATGGTTCGTCAGCGGAATTTATGGGTGGATTTCGGTCGTTCCGTCACCGTTGATTGATTGAGGAATCGATAGAGCTTTCTGCAGGTTGCGTCGATGGCGTTCTGTTCGGTCTCGGATATGCGCGGCCAGATGAGTGGCCCGC
>DASVPH010000113.1:0-46678 GCA_036382945.1 Casimicrobiaceae bacterium | reverse complement strand
ACGTTCGGGCGATAGCCGTCACGGTCCAGCATCGCGACCACCTTTAATTCAGCAAGTTAGCGCCATTTTTCCACAGATCGCGAGGCTTGAGAAGCGTGAGCCGCTCGCCGGCGTCGCTTCCCCACCGAGCGGCGCGATCGGTGCATTGCGGAAACGCTACGGGCGCGATTCGCGCGGGATGACCGACAGCGCGAGGCGCTGATCGCGCCGCAGCACGACGACGTCGACCGCGTCCCCGATGCGGCCACCGGTCAGCACGCGTTGCAAATCGTCGACGCCGGCGATTGGCGTCTCGCCGAGTGCAATGATGATGTCTCCGGATCGGATCCCGGCGATCGCTGCCGGCGAATCGCGGGTCACCGCCTCCACCCGCGCCCCGCTCTCGCGCGGCAGGTCGAAGTGGCGCACCACGCGCCGCGGCAGCGGCAGGTCCTGGGCGCTTATCCCGAGGTGGGCGCGCCGCACGCGCCCGTCACGGATCAGCGCGATGGCCGCGCGCTCGGCGCTGTTCGAGGCGATCGCAAAGCAGATGCCCTGTGCCGGGAGAATGACTGCGGTGTTGACCCCGATGACCGCACCCGCCGAGTCGATGAGCGGGCCGCCGGAGTTGCCGGGATTGAGCGCAGCGTCGGTCTGGATGATGTTGTCGAGCAGCCGCCCGGTTGCCCCACGCATCGAGCGTCCGAGGGCGCTCACGATCCCGGCGGTGACGGTGTGCTGAAAGCCGTAGGGGCTACCGATGGCGATCGCGAGCTGCCCGACGCGCACGCGGGTCGAATCGCCAAGCTGCCCATAGGGGAGGCCGTCGGCCCCGATCTTGACCACCGCGAGGTCGGAGTCCGGGTCGTCGCCGACCAGCTCGCCGTCCACCGTGCGACCGTCGGGGAGTGTCGCCTGCAACGCGCTGGCACCGCCTGCGACGTGGCTGTTGGTGATCAGATAGCCGTCGGGCGTGATGATGAAGCCCGACCCCGCGCCCTCGCGCGACTGGCCGCGTCGAGCGCGGCGCTCGACGCGAATGTGCACGACCGAAGGACGGACGCGATCGACGGCTGCGGTCACCGCGCGCGAATAGGCATCGAGGAGCCCGGCGTCGGGCTCTCGTCCGGGCTCGGCCGAGGTGCTGGAGGCCGCGTCACGCGGTTCGTCGAGAATCGCCATCAGCCGCGGGGTGGGATATCGATCGAGCGGGGCCATGCCGATGCAAGTGGCGGCCCGCGCCGCGCATTTCAAGCGCACCCGGCCTCGGCCCGGCTGCCGATACGCACCTTCAGGCGAGCGTGCTCGGTGGCCGCTGCCGGCGGCTCGCGATGCAGCGCGGCCTGCGCGAGCGCGAGCAGCCGGATCATGCCGCGCGCGTGTTCGTCCCAATATTCGGCGTGGTCGACGTCGACCCGCAGCAGGGCGAGCCGCGGATCAAGCGGACCTTGCGCAAACCAGGCTTCGACGCGGTCGTCCCAGAGCGCGAAGACGCGGTCGGGGTCGTACACCAGCCGCGCGTACCCCGACAGCGAGACGTACACGCCGGGTCCGGAATCGCTGTAGGTCACGCTCACGCGCGGGTTGGTCTCGATGCTGAGCGCGAGACTGCCGTCGCTCGGAACGAAGAACCACAGCACGCCGTCGTCGTCGAATCGCTGCGTCAGCAGCGGCCGGCCAGCCGGCATGTAGCGGCGGTCGGTCGCGGTAACCATCGCGATCGCCCGGTCGGCGATCTTGGCCCGCAAGGTGAGCGCCGCTTCGCGCGCGTCGAGCTCGCGCGAGACTTCGTGCGGCTGGCTCGAATCGATGTCCATCGCACCCTCGCAAACCGGTGCGGGCCTAGCGAGCGCGGCCGCGGTTACGAGCCTGGCGCAGCGCGTCGTCGCGCGAAATGCCGTATGCTTCCTGGATCTTGCCGGTCAGCTCGTCGTGCCTGCCCTCGAGCTCCCTGAGGGTGTCGGCGGTCATCTTCCCCCATTGCTGCTTGATCCTTCCGATCCGTTGCTTGAGCTGACCTTGCAGCCGATCCCAGTTCATCCGCAACACTCCTTTTAGACAATATGGTCGCGTCGCAAAGGCGAGACGGCCGGTCTCCAGCGACGTAGGGAACCTCTGAAATACCTCCGTGCGGTTGCGACGGCCGCGCGGCTCGCAGCGCAATCCACGCAGGGGGATTTCAGAGGTTCCTTAGACCGCACGCGTCGGACCGACACATGGAACAGTCTGCGACACGCGAAAATACCGCCGCGGCTCGCACCAGGCCCTGTCGGGCTCAATGCCTTCAACCCCACCCGCGTCCGACTATGGCTAGGTGTTGCTACGTATCGCGTCGGAAAAGCCCCAAGACGAGCGACACGATGAACAGTGCCAGGAAGATGAAGAACAGCAGCTTCGCGATCTCGACCGCGCCTGCGGCAATCCCGCCGAAACCGAACAGCGCGGCGATGAGCGCGATCACGAAGAATACGACAGCGTAGTGCAACATAGCTACTCCTGGCCAAGAACCCGTCGTCCGGCGCGACCTGTGAAACTGCGGTCGCGGCACCGCCGTCGCCATCGACCGGCGCGGCTCGCATCGGTACAAGAGCGACGCAATCCGCGTGCCAACCTGCGGCTTTGAATCTCCCCTTCGAGGCGAGCGTGGCGCGGCCGGGCGCGTTGTATTGCCGCGGCAGCGCCTGCGGGAAAAGATTACAAAGCGTGGCAGTTATTGCGTCGGCGCAACAGGAAGCGCCTTACCGGACGTTGCTCGACGCCTCGGAAAGGCGCCGCCGGCTCGACGCCGAGAGGACCGTCAGTGGGCAACGTGCTGAAGGGTATCCAGGAACCGGTCGTACTCACCCGACTTGTCGAAGAAGGCGTCGGCCCCCACCAGCTCGCATTCATGGCGGTATTCGGGGCTCGCGTAGTTCGAGAGCACGTAGATCTTCGGCGGCGCTGCCAGTGGCGCCTGGCGCACCTGCCGCACGACCTCGATGCCATTGCCCTCCTTCAGACGAATGTCGGTGACGACCACGTCGGGCTCGGTCTCGGTGATCGCCGCCACTGCATCGTCCTCGGACTCGGCGAAGCCGACGACGACGAATCCGCCGATCGATCGCAGATTGTCGATGATCCGCTTCCGGATCAGCGGGGAATCCTCGACGATGAACACACGCACGGCGGTGGTCGCTGTGTGCTGCACGCCTCGTCAGCCCATGAGGTTGTGCTTGAGCGCGTACGCAGTCAGATCCGCGTTGCGCGTGCAGTCCATCTTTTGCAGAATGCGCGTGCGATAAGTGCTGATGGTCTTCACCGACAAATGCACTTCGTTCGCGATCTGCGTCACGGTCTTGCCGCACGCGAGCTGCACGAATATCTGGAACTCCCGGTTGGAGAGCTTGCGGTGCGCGGGCTCGGGCGCGTTGCCCGACGCCTCGAGCGCGAGCGCCTCCGCGAGCGAGGCGCTGATGTACTTGCGCCCCGACCCGACGGTGCGGACCGCCTCCAGCATATCCTTGGCCTCGCCTGCTTTGGGAAAGAACCCGCTCGCTCCGGCGCGCAGCAGGTTGACCGCGTACTGCTCTTCGGCGTGCATGCTGACGATGAGGATCGGCAGCTCGGGACGCCGGCGCTTGAGCGTTGCCACCGTCTCGACCACCGACGCGTCGGGCAGCGAGATGTCGAGCATGACCACGTCGAACTCCTCCGAGGTGGCGAGCTCCAACGCCGCAGCCGCGGTGCCGGCCTCGCCGCCGACCTCGAGATCGTCGGTACGCTCGATCAACTGTCGGAACCCCGCGCGGACGAGCGCGTGATCGTCGACGATCAGGACGCGTTTCTTGCCGGTGGTCGCGACGGCTTCCAAGGGTTGTTCCTGCCAGGCTGTGCTCAATGACTCGGTCGTGTGCATTCTAGACCTCCCGCGCGATTGGACCAAATTAGGCGCCCGACGCGCCTCGTCACGCGGCGAGCCGCACTTCGGTGCGACCTTCCGCCGACTCGTCGGGAACGGCGTCGAGCGTCGCGCAGGCGCCGGCGCCGTAAGCGTGCAACCGGTTGTACAACGTCTTGAGGCTGATACCCAAGACGTGCGCCGCCTTCGACTTGCTCCCGTCGAGCGCGCGCAGCGTGGCCATGATCAGCGCGCGCTCGGCGACCTCGAGCGAGGTCCCGACCTGGATCCTGACCTCGTTGCCGGCGGCGGCGTCGGTGCGCGGCGGCGACGCCGACGGGGCGAGCGGAGCGATGAACTCCGCGCCGGTGTCGACCTCGACCTCGGCGTCGGAGAGCACGTACGCGCGATGGATGACGTTCTTGAGCTCGCGCACGTTGCCCGGCCAGCGATAGGTCGCGATCGCTTGACGCGCCGCGGCGCTGAAGGTCTTGGCGGTGCCGTGCTCCTCGTTCAGCCGCTCGAGAAACATCTCGGCCAGAAGCAGCACGTCGTCGCCTCGGTCGCGCAGGGCCGGGACCGACACGGGAATGACGCACAGCCGATACATCAGATCCTCGCGCAGCTTGCCGCCGGCCACCGCCGCGCGCAGATCGCGATTGCTGGCGGCGATCACGCGCACGTCGGCGGCGATCTCCTGGTCGGCCCCGATGCGCGAGAAGCGCCCCGATTCGAGCACGCGCAGCAGCCGCACCTGCAGCTCGAGCGGCATCTCGGTGATCTCGTCGAGCAGCAACGTGCCGCCATTGGCGCGCTCGAAGCAGCCGCGGTGCGTGCGCGCCGCGCCGGTGAAGCTGCCGCGCTCGTGGCCGAAGAGCTCGCTCTCGATGAGCGTTTCCGGCAGCGCGCCGCAGTTCACCGCGATGAACGGTCGACCCCGCCGCTCGGAGAGCTGGTGGATCGCGTTGGCGACCAGCTCCTTGCCCGATCCCGATTCGCCGAGAATGATGACGGTCGCGCTCGCGCCGGCGACCCGATCCAGGGTGTCGAACAGCGAGCGCATGGCGTCGCACGCGCCGTAGAGTTCGCACAAGCGTTGCAGTCGTCCGTGCACGCGCCGCCTCGGACGAGGCAGATCGGATCCCGGCGCAGCGCCCGGCGGCAGGCTCTGGCTCTCGGCGCTGAATGCGGGGCTGGGCTCGAACATGGCTCTCGTCTCCGGCAGTCGTGGTTTGACGCCGCCATGTTCGCTTGCGACGAAGCGTGAGAATATCGGTGAGCGTCCGTTTCTGCTGTCAGCCGCTTACGCGGGTGTGTAGGATGCCCTCCTACATCCCGACGCCGTCGCGGTCCGCGCAAACACGAGAGCTACCGCGCGAAGGAGGACACCAGCGGGGTGCAGCGGGCCCAGCACTCAGCCCAGCGCGGGCGCGAGAAGGGAAACGCTTCGCTGGAGGCTGGCCCCGCTGCCAGCGCGCTCTCGCAAGCAGCGTGCCACCACCGACGCATGGGCACGCCGCTGGCAAAGCGGCGTTTCGACTTCCGTGACCGTGCAAGAATTGCGGCGCCTTTGTACAAACGGGAGCGCATCCGCACACCGTGGTACCGCCCATGGCAGACTCACCGTCGCGGCGCTAAGCAGCCGCAACCGCCGGCCGCGGCGACCGAAACTCGAGGCCGCGCCGACGATCATGAGGTAACATCGTAGCGTCGCCTCATCAACGCTACGCTCCTCCCGCGTGATCTCTCGCCTCGAGTGGATGCGCTCGCTGTCCTGGGCTGCGGGCGTTCTGGTGGTTCTGGGACTGGTCGTCAGCGCGATCGGCGGCTGGTACGTCGCGTCCTGGCATGACCTCGTGCCGCCCCCGCGGGGGGTCGAGCGCGTCCAGTACGACACCGCTTGGGCCTTCGTCTTCGGCGGCTTGGCGTTGGCGGCCCACGTCGTGCGCTGGCGCACGCTCGGCAGCGCCTTCGCCGCCATCCCGATCCTGCTCGGCCTGTTGCGATTGCTCGCCTACGGTTTGGGCGGTGTGATCGAGGTGCATCCGATCGTCGCCAACCCGTGGCTGCCGTACGGCGCCGGCAATTACAACGACATGAGCGTGCTCACCGCGCTGGTGCTCTTGCCGTTGGGCTGCGCGCTCGCGGCCCTCGAGGCGAGGACGCAGAGCGCCGCGCGCTTGGTGCTTGTCACGCTTCTGGCGGCTATCGCCCTGGCGCTGGCCTCGCTGCTGCTCGTGGCCGCATGGACGGGCGGCATGGCGGCTTCCCAATGGCTGTTCCTGACCGGCGGCGAGCGGCTGAGCGCCCTGTTGTCGCTGCTGCTGGCCGGCGGCGTGCTCGCCCAGGTTCTGCTACGCAGCGAGGACGAGCAGCGCGCGATCCGCCGCTGGACGCCGGGGATTGTCTGGTTCGCCGCGTTCGTCTTGACCCTCGTGCTGTGGCGCGCGATCAGCGTGCAGCAGGCGCACTACATCGACATCGGAACGTTCCTGGTCGCGACCGACGTGAAGAACCGCATCGAGCGCACGATCGATGCACGCATCCGGCAGCTCCAGCGGCTGGCCGACCGCTCGCAGATCTACGACACGACCGAGGAGCGCTGGGAGCGCGATGCCTCGATGCTGCTCGCCGAGCCGCCGGAGTTTCAGGGCATCGACTGGGCGGACGAGAACCTGATGGTGCGCTGGGTCGTGCCGCCCGCGCAAGCCGGGCGCGTAGGCAACGCCCTCGGTTCGGATCCGGAGCGGCAGCGCGCCATCGACGAGGCGGTTCGCTCGCGGCGCGTGGTCCTCTCCGTCTCCCTCGATCCGCGCGTCGTTGGCCGCCGCGGGTTCATCATCTACGTTCCCGTTTACGCCGGCGACACGTTTCGCGGCATCGTCTCGGCAGAGGTCGGCGGCAACTGGCTGCCGTCGATCCTCGGCGAGCGCTTCGCCGATTTCCAGATCGCGCTGCTCGACAACGGCGAGCCCACCAACGTGATCGGCAGCAGCGAAAACGCCGCGGGCTCGGAATGGACGCAGGAGCAGACGGTCGACATCGCCAATGTCCGTTGGACGCTGCGGGTGGCGCCGACGCGCGATTATCTGGCGCGCACCGACTCGGTGCTCCCGGAGGCGTCGCTCGTGCTCGGCACGGCGCTCGCCACCCTGCTCGGCCTGAGCACGTTCCTGTTCCAGATCACGCGCCGCCGTGCGCGGGCCTTGACGGCAACCAATACGCGCCTGCTCGAGGACATTCAGGCCCGCCGCCAGGTCGAGCAGGCACTGCGTGAGAGCGAGCAGCGCACCCGGCTCATCATCGATGCGATCAAGGATTGCGCCATCTACATGCTCGATCCGCAGGGTCGGGTGGCGAGCTGGAATCCGGGCGCCGAGGCGCTCAACGGCTACACGCGCGAGCAGATCCTCGGCCGGCACTTCTCGATCCTCTACGCTCCCGATCGCGAGCAGCCGCTCGAGGACGAGCTCACGGTGGCCGCGAGGTACGGCTCGTTCGAGGAGGAGTGCTGGCACCAGCGCCAGGACGGAACGCGCTACTGCGGCGACGACATCATCTCCGCCATCCGCAGCGAGGACGGGGTGCTGCAGGGGTTCGCGGTGGTCACGCGCGACGCCACGCCGCGCATCGCGCTACGCGAGCAGACCGAGCGCTCGCGCGATTTCTATTTCTCGTTGTTTTCGGGCTTTCCGACGCTGGTCTGGCGCTCCGACGCGAGCGGCGCCTGCGATTACCTGAACCAGACCTGGCTCGACTACACCGGGCGACCGAGAGATGCACAGCTCGGCGAAGGCTGGCTCGAATGCGCCCATCCGGACGATCGAGCGCGCTGGCACGAGACCTACGGGCCCGCCTTCGCGGCGAGGGAGCCGTTCGAGGTCGAGTTCCGCCTGCGTCGCGCCGACGGCGTGTACGGCTCGATGATCTACGTCGGCCGCCCCTATCACGACATGGAAGGCCGGTTCGCCGGGTACTTGGGTTCGTGCTACGACATCACCGCCCGCCGCGCGATGGAGATGGCGTTGCAGGAGAGCGAGGCGCGCTACGAAGGCATCACGGCCAACGTTCCCGGTGTGGTGTTCGAGCTCTTGCGCGACGCGAGCGGTCGGCTGTCGTTCGCCTACGTGAGCCAGGGCTGCGAAGCGCTCACGGGGCTGCCCGAATCGGCGTTGCGCGCCGACCCCGATGCGTTCTTTCGACTGCTCCCCGACGCCGAGCGGGCGCATCTCCGGGCCACGCTCGACGCGTCGGCCACCCAGCTCACGAACTGGTATTGGGCGGGACGACTCAAGCCCGCGCACGAGGCCGCCGAGAAATGGGTCAGCATTCGGGCGCGGCCGCGAACGCTCGATGGCGGCGGCGTCCTGTGGGACGGGCTGGTGATCGACGATACCCAGGCCCGCCTCGCCCAACTCGAGATCGAGCGTTCGCGCGAAGAACTGCGCGCGCTCTCAAGGCACCTCCAGAGCATTCGCGAGGAGGAGAAGGCGCGGATCGCCCGCGAGGTCCACGACGAGCTCGGCTCGACGCTGACCGCGCTCAAAATGGATCTCGACTGGCTGGGCGAGCACTTGACCGGCGCCCCCGGGCAGGTCGCGCAAACCAAGGCCGAGATGGACAGCCTGCTCGAGGCGGCGGTGGCCGCAACGCGGCGAATCGTCACCGATTTGCGGCCCAGCATCCTGGACGATCTGGGCCTGTCGGCGGCGCTGCGCTGGCAGGCTGCCGAGTTCCGCAAGCACACCGACATGCGCATCGACGTGGAAACCCTGGCCTCCGATCAGGGCATCAGCCGCGAGGCCGCGCTCACGCTGTTCCGCATCTTCCAGGAGACGCTCACCAACGTGGCGCGTCACGCCAAGGCGACCCAGGTCGCGGTGAGCCTCTCGGTCACCGACACGGCGTTCGTGCTGCAGATTCGCGATAACGGCGTGGGCGTTTCCGACGAAGATCTGCGCAAGCCCACCTCGCACGGCATTCGCGGCATGCGCGAACGCGCGCAGCAGCTCGGCGGCGACGTATCCGTGGTCGGCACCCCGGGAACCGGGACGACGGTCGTCATCTCGGTCCCGAGAGCGGAGCGCGCCGTGGTTCAGGGGCCGGTCGCCGCCGCCCCGGCGCGCAAGGTTATGAGGCCTTGACGGTCAGATTGTCGACGACGTTCTTGACGCCCTCGGTCGACATCGCGATCTGCTTCGCCCGATCGCGGAGGTTGTTCGAGGCGACGTTACCGCTGAGCGTTACCGTGCCGTTCTTGCTGTCGACGTTGATCTGCAGCGACTTCAGCCCCGGCTCGGCGAGGATTCCGGCCTTGATCTTGGCCGTAATGGCTGCGTCGTCGGCGGCGGAGCCGATCTTGTCGGCCGCCTGGCCGCCCTGCGCCGCCAGTTTGTCCGCGGCCTGGCCGCCCGGCGCGGCCATCTTGCCGGAGTCGCTCGCTGGACCGCCGCTCGGCGGAGCGTTCTGCGCTTGCATCTTGCCGGGCGCCTGATCTATCTTCCCTACCTTGTCGCTCGGGGCGCGTTGCTCGCAGCCCAAGGTCACCGCCGCCGCGGCCAGCGCAGCGACCAGCAATGCCGGTTTCATATTCATGTTGCACTCCTCAACAAGTCCCTTCCCGTGTGGCTAAAGAGTCTGCACCGGGGCGCCGGCAGGGGCTATCGGCAGCCATCCATTTCTTGTGTGGGAAAGCGCGTACCGGTCCGTCGGCCGAGCTCCTACGCTTCGGCGACGCCCGCAGCGGCCCTCCCCAGTGCGCCACGCATCGGGGCGTGTGATCGGCACCCGCGGGCGACACCGCCGCGCTTGGTTTAGAGCAGCGCGCGCTGGCGCTCGACGCTGGCGTCGACGCTAGTCAGCGCGGTCATGTTGACGATGCGGCGAACCGTCGCGGAGGGCGTCAGGATGTGCGCCGCTTTGGCCAGCCCGAGCAGGATGGGGCCGAGCGTGAGCCCGCTGCCCGCGGCGGCCTTGAGCAGATTGAACGAAATGTTGGCCGCATCGAGCGTGGGCATGATCAACAGGTTCGCTTCGCCCTTCAGGCGCGAATTTGGAAACACGCGGCTGCGAACCTCCACCGACAGCGCGGCGTCGCCGTGCATCTCGCCGTCGACCTCGAGCTCGGGCTCGTGCGCGTTGACCAACGCCAGCGCGGCCTGCATCTTGCGTGCCTGGGGGTTCGTGCTCGAGCCGAAGCTCGAGTGCGAGAGCAGCGCCACTTTCGGCGTAATGCCGAAGCGACGGATCTCCTCGGCGGCGAGCAGCGCGATCTCGGCGACCTGCTCCGCGGTGGGATCGGCGTTGACGTAGGTGTCGGCGATGAACACCGTGCGATCGGGCAGGAACACGCCGTTCATCGCGGCCAGCGTCTTCACGCCGCGCCGCAGGCCCAGCACCTGCTCCACGTAGCAGCGGTGCGACTCGTGCGTGCCGTAGGTGCCGCACAGCATGCCGTCGGCGTCGCCCATGTGGATCATCATCGCCCCGATCAAGGTCAGCCGCCGGCGCATCTCGATCTTGGCGAGCTGCTCGGTGACGCCCTTGCGCTCGGTCAGGCGCAAGTACTCGGTCCAGTAGGCGCGAAAGCGCGGATCGTCCTCGGGGTTGATCATCTCGAAATTCACGCAGGGCTTGAGGCGCAGGCCGTAGCGCTCGATGCGTTGCCCGATGATCGCGGGACGGCCGACCAGGATCGGCTTGGCGAGCCCCTCGTCGACGACCACCTGCACCGCGCGCAGCACCCGCTCGTCCTCGCCTTCCGCGAACACGATGCGCTTGGGCGATTTCTTCGCCGCCTGGAAGATCGGCTTCATGAGCAGGCCGGAGTGATACACGAACTGCAGCAGGCGCTGATGGTAGGCGTCGAAGTCCGCGATCGGGCGCGTGGCCACGCCGGAGTCCATCGCGGCGCGCGCCACCGCCGGCGCGATCTGCACGATCAGCCGCGGGTCGAAAGGCTTCGGAATGAGATACTCGGGGCCGAAGCGCACGTCGTCGTTGCCGTACGCGGCCGCGACGATGTCCGACTGCTCGGCCATCGCCAGGTCGGCGAGCGCACGCACCGCGGCGAGCTTCATCGCCTCGTTGATGGTGGTCGCCCCGACGTCGAGCGCCCCGCGAAAGATGAACGGGAAGCACAGGACGTTGTTGACCTGGTTGGGAAAGTCGGAGCGCCCGGTGGCGATCACCGCGTCGGGGCGCGCGGCCTTGGCGAGGTCGGGCATGATCTCCGGCTCGGGATTGGCGAGCGCCAGGATGAGCGGCGCCTCGGCCATGCGCTTCACCATGTCGGGCTTGAGCACACCGCCCGCGGACAGTCCCAGGAAGATGTCCGCGCCTTCGATGATGTCGGCAAGCCTGCGGGCTTCGGTCTTCTGCGCGTAGCGCGCCTTGTTGTCGTCCATCTCCTCTTTGCGTCCGGCGTAGACCACCCCGGCGATGTCGGAGACCCAGATGCTCTCGCGCCGGATCCCCAGACTCACCAGGAGGTCGAGGCAGGCGAGCGCCGCGGCGCCCGCGCCCGAGCAGACGAGCTTGACCTCGGCGATGTCCTTGCCGACGACCCGCAGGCCGTTGAGCACCGCCGCGCCGACGATGATCGCGGTACCGTGCTGGTCGTCGTGGAAAACGGGGATCTTCATCCGCTCGCGGCATTTGCGCTCGACGTAGAAGCATTCCGGCGCCTTGATGTCCTCGAGATTGATGCCGCCGAAGGTGGGCTCGAGCGAGGCGATGATCTCGACCAGCTTTTCCGGGTCGCGCTCGTCGATCTCGATGTCGAAGCAGTCGATGCCGGCGAACTTCTTGAACAGCACCGCTTTGCCTTCCATCACCGGCTTGCCGGCGAGCGCCCCGATGGCGCCCAAGCCCAGTACCGCGGTGCCGTTGGTGACGACCCCGATCAGGTTGCCGCGCGCGGTGAGATTGCGCGCCTCGGCGGGGTCGCGCACGATCTCGTCGCAGGCCGCGGCCACGCCCGGCGAATAGGCGAGCGCCAGATCGCGCTGATTCAGGAGCTGCTTGGTCGGAAGGATCGAGATCTTCCCCGGCGGGAGCGCGCGGTGATATTCGAGCGAGCTTTTCCGGATATCCTGGTCAGACATACATGGGCCTTTCGCGTGAATCGCAGCGGGCGCGAGGGTTCGTCGTTTTGGGTGTTGCGCCTCGCCGGCGCGGGTCCGGACGCCGCCGCGACAGAGCTTTCGATTTCGCGTCGGCATCCGCGTCGGGAACCCGCGCCTCGCCAGTATAATGCGCGTGCTGCGGCCGTGGTCATCCCCCTTGACGACGTGCCGCCCAGGCCATTTTGCCCGCCGGAATTCCGTCGATGCTCATCTTCTGGTCGATCGCCGCGCTGCTCGTCGTCGTGACGCTGGCGGTATTGCTGTTTCCACTGTTCGCCAAGGGCCGCTCGACGACCGCCCCGGATGCCGACGCCGCGGCGACCGCCGTCTATCGCGACCAGAAGCGCGCGCTCGATGCCGAGCGCAGCGGCGGCGTCATCAACGCGGAGGAGCACGAAGCGGCGCTCGCCGAGCTCTCGCGCCGACTGGGAGAGGATATCGGCGCGCCTGCCGAGCGCGCGCCCGCAGTGCCTTCGCGCAAGCGCGCCTGGGTCATCGCCGTGGCGCTCGCGGTGCTGATTCCGTCGTCCGCGGTCATCCTTTACGCCTGGCTGGGCAAGCCCGAGGCGATCGCGCCCTCTGCCGATGAGCGCAACGCGCAGATGTCCGAGCAGCAGGTGCTCGCCATGGTCGACAGTCTCGCGCAGCGCCTCAAGGCCCGCCCCGACGACGCCGATGGCTGGGTGCTTCTCGCGCGTTCGTATCATGCGCTCGGGCGCTTCGCCGAGGCCGCCGATGCCTACGCCCGTGCCGATGCGCTCGTACCGGGCAACGCGTCGCTGCTTGCCGATTACGCCGACGCGGCGGCGATGGCGCAGGGACGAAAGCTTGCCGGCAAGCCGGCGGCGCTCGCCGCGCGTGCGCTGGCCATCGATCCCAACCAAAAGAAAGCGCTGGCGCTCGCCGCCACGGCGGCGCTCGAGGCCGGCGACTTGGACGGCGCGCTCCAGCTTTGGCGGCGGCTGCTCGGACAGCTCCCTCAAGGCTCGGAGGACGTCAAGCAGGTCGCGGCGATCGTCGCCGAAGTCGAAGCAGCGAAGAGCCGCGGCAAGGCCACGCCGCCTGCCGCGGCGCAGGGAGAGCAACAGGCGGCGCCGCGCACGACTGCCGCGCCGGTATCTGCGTCCACGATCACAGGCCGCGTGGATATCAGTCCGGCGCTCGCTTCCAAGGTTGCGTTGACCGATACCGTATTCATCTTCGCGCGCGCGGTCGAGGGTCCGCGCATGCCGCTCGCGGTCTTGCGGCTTCCCGCCAAGGCGCTGCCGAAAGAATTCCGGCTCGACGACAGCATGGGCATGGCGGCCGGCGCGAAGCTCTCCGCAGCCCCGGCGGTCATTGTCGAGGCGCGCATTTCTAAGACCGGCGACGCGACGCCGCGGGCCGGCGATCTCTCCGGCAAGAGCGCTCCGGTGAAACCCGGCGCGTCCGGCGTCAACATCACGATCGACGACGTGGTGCGCTAGTCGCTCCGGGGCGGCGACGCAGGGCGCGTGCTATGATCACCCGCCCTTCGCCGCCGCCCATGCCCAGCGCGCTGCCCAGTCCGCGACCGATCGGCGCCCGTCCGCGATGTCGGTTACCGGACAGGGCGGCGATCGCGGTCGCAGCCGTAGCGATCGCGGCGTTTGCCCCGGCACACGCCGCGCCGCTCGACGAGCTGCGCGCGCTGGTCGAAGCCGGCCGTGCGGGCGAGGCCTACGCAGCGTACTGCGCCGACGCGGACTTGAGCACACGAGCGCGCGCGTTCGACCTGTGGTGCGGCGTGGCCGCGGTGGACCTCGGGCGCGCGGGCGAAGGCGTGCTCGCGCTCGAGCGCTACGTGCTGCAGTTTCCCGACGACACGCGCGGGCGCTTGGAGCTCGCGCGCGCCTACTTCTACGCCGGCGACAACGTCCGCTCGCGCGAGGAATTCGAGGGCGTGGCAAGGCAGAAGCCGCCGCCGGAGGTGCAGGCGGGCATCGAGCGCTATCTCGCCGCGCTCGAAGCGCGCGAAGGTCGGTATCGAACGCGCGCCACGGGCTACATCGAAGCGGGCGCAGGGTACGACAGCAACGCCAACGCGGGCGTGGCGCAAGCCGATATCGGTCTGCCCGTGCTGGGACCGGTCACGGTGGATCAGATCGGCGTGCGCAAGGCCTCCGCGTTCGGATGGCTCGCGGCAGCCGGCCGCGTCGATCACCCGGTGGCGCCCGGGTGGACCCTCAACGGCGCGGGTTACGCCAACGGCTCGTTCTACACCGACGCTTCCGAATTCGATCTCGCCGGCCTCGGTGCGTCGTTCGGCGGCAGCTACCGCGCGGCGGGCAATGTGTATACGCTCTCCTACGCACACGGCGAGATCCTGCTCGACAGCTCGCGCTATCGCTGGACCGACGGTCTCGGTTTCGAATGGCGACGGCAAGTCTCGGAGCAGAGCTCGGTCGCGCTGGTTCCGCAGTACGCGCGGCTGGCGTACTCCGGCGACAACGCGGCGCGCGATGCTGACCTCCTGGCGCTCTCGGTCGCCTACCGCCGCGTGTGGCTGTTGCCCTGGCACCCGGTACTCAACGCCACCGCCTTCTACGGTGACGAGCACAACCGCGAGGACCGCGACGATCTAGGGCGCACGCTCTACGGCGCCGCGGCCGACCTGACCGTTGCCCCGTCCGTGTTCTGGGCGCTCAACGCCGGCATCGGCTACGTCGAGAGCCGCTATCAGGGGCCGATCCCGCTCATCGACGTCACGCGGCGCGATCGGAACCTGACGCTCAACCTCGGCGCGCTCTATCTCGTCAACACGCGCCTCACGCTGCGCGCCGAGTATCAGTATGCGCGCAACGCATCGAACCTCGAGCTCTACGAATTTTCGCGCCACGTCGGCGCGGTGAAGCTGCGCTACGAGTTCAAGTAGACGCGGCAGGAGCGACAAACCATGACCGAACGCCTGCGCTCCATCGTGGTTCTCGCAACGCTCTTCGCCTGCGTGCTTGCGGCGGGCGCAGCCTTCGCGCAGGCGGGAAAAGTCGTCTTCGCCGTGGGCGAGGTCGCGGCGCTGCGGGGCGCGACTCGTGTGGCGCTCGCCGCGGGATCGCCGATCGAGGCGGGGGACACGATCGTGACAGGCGCGCAAAGCCACGCGCAGCTCCGCTTTTCGGACGACGCGCTCGTGGCCTTGAAGCCGGACTCGGAGTTCCGGATCGAGCGCTACAACTTCAGCGGACAGCAGGACGGGACGGAGATCGCGGTGTTCCGCCTGGTGAAGGGCGGCTTCCGCACGCTCACCGGGCAGATCGGAAAGCTCTCCGGCGAGCGCTATCGGCTGGTGACCACACAGGCGACGATCGGGATCCGCGGCACGCACTATCAGGTCCAGATCTGCGCGCCCGAGCAATGCATGAACGGCAGCACCGCGGCGCGCTCGGGCATGTACGGCGCGGTGTACGAGGGCCGGATCGCGGTAGCAAACGCGTTCGGGGCCGACGAGTTCGGGGTGGACGAGCTCTTCTACGTGCCCGACGGCGGGGCGCCCTTGCGCTGGCTCGCGCCGCCGCTGTTCCTGTCGGACAAGCTCAAGCCGAGGACGTCGGCCGCGAGGCAGGCCGGCGCCGACCTCCGCTTCGCCAAGGTTCCCGAGAACGAAGTCCATGCGGCGGTGCCGAATCCGCAGTTCACGTACCTCGCCACCGAGGACCTCGATCGCCTCGCGTTCGCCGCCGGCAAGACGATCGTCGTCGGCTCGGACCGCGATACGCTCGAGCTCGACCGGACGACCGATCCGGGGCTCTCGCTTTCCCTCGACGACGCGGGGCGGCTCACCGGATTCCGGAACGCGAGCCTCACCGCATCGGCGGGAAACGCGTCGATCGTCGATACGGGACACGACGCTGCGTCATCCGGCTTGAACTGGGGCCGCTGGCAGGGCAGCGGCTCCAGCATCGCCCAGACGCTGGGCAGCGAGATCGTTCACAACGACGGCGGCAACCTGCACTACATCTACGGCACCGTCGCGACCGCGCTCCCGAACTCGGGCGAGGTGCAGTACGCGGCGCTGGGCGGCACCCGTCCGACCGACTCGGGCACGGGGCAGGCGGGGACGCTCCTCTCGGGCGGCATCATCAACGTCAACTTCACCACCGCGCAACTCGAGCTGTCCGGGCTCGCGGTCGGCTTCGGCAGCGCAACCTACACGATGGGCGGCACGGCGAGCATCGTCAACGGCGCGTTCAGCACCAGCGGTATCGGCGCGACGGGAGCGTGCAGCGGCGCTGGCTGCCAGCCCTTGATCGCCAGCAACTTCACCGGCTTCTTTGCCGGTCACGGCGGCACCGGGATCGGTCTCGACTACTACTTCAACACGCGCAGCGGCGGCGTGATCGAGGGCGTGGCGGGGTATCGACAGTGCCCGGGAGGGAAGTGCTGACGATCGTGGCGTCATAGCGGCGAATGTCCGCTCCGCCCCCGGCGCGATGTTCGGACGTGCCGAGCCGCGCCCACGAGTTTCACTTCGTCGCGAACACCATCGCGCCTTCCCACGCCGGCGGCGGCGGGCTCGAGCGAAACGCCACGCAGCGCGCGCGGAAGTACGCGTACAGCGCGGTGGCCGGATGCGCGGCGGCCAGCGCCGCAAAGGCTGCTTCCGCGGCCTCGAATTCGCGCTCGCGGTAGCTCGCGAGCGCCTGCCGGTGCTGCGCCAGCTCGGCGGCGAGATCGGGATTCGCGGCCGGACCCAGCGGCTCGTAGATCGTCACCGGCGTCGCCTTGCCGACGACACGCACGCGATCGATCTCGCGCCAGGCGAAGTCGGGCACCGCGCGCGCGGTGTTCTCACCGACGATGATGCCCACGCCGTATTCCTTGGTTAGCCCTTCGAGCCGGGACGCGAGGTTGACCGCGTCGCCGAGCACGGTGTAGGCCTTCCTGAACTTCGAGCCCATGTCGCCGATGCTCATCGTGCCCGTGTTAATGCCGATGCCGATCTTGAACGCGGGCCAGCCGCGCCGCGCGAAATCCTGCGCGAGCCGCGGCATGCGCGCCTGCATCGCCAGCGCCGCCTCCACCGCGCCGCGCGCGTGCTGCGCATTCGGTTCCGGCGCGCCCCAGAAGGCCATGATCGAATCGCCGACGTACTTGTCGATCGTGCCATGACGATGCTCGTGGATCAGCGCGGTCATGGTCGTGAGATAGGCATTGAGCATCGCCGAGAGCGCTCGCGGCGACAGCTTCTCGGAGTGGGCGGTGAAATCGCGAACGTCGCAGAACATGACCGTCAGCTCGCGGCTCTCGCCCTCCAGGGTGAAGCGCTCTCCGGAGTCGCGCATCTGCGCGACGCGCTCCGGGGGAACGTATTCGCCGAACATCACCGAGAGCCGACGGATCGCCGCGCCTTCGCGCAGGAAGCCGGCCAGCATGTTCCAGGCGAAGAGCACTGCGAGCATGACGAGCGCGGTCGCGAGCGGCACGACGGAGCCCGCGCCTATCCACAGCGCCAGGTTGAAAGCGACCACAAGCCCGGCGATCAGCAACACGCCGAGCGCGTTCAACAGCGGCCGACGATACGGCAGCGCGAAGAGCGCGAGGAGCCCTGCGGAGAGCATCACCAGGGCCTCGATCGCATCGACGCGTGCGGGCACGGACTTGATCTCCCCATTGAGCATGCCGGCGATCAAGTTGGCGTGGATTTCGACGCCGGCAAAGTCCGGGTCGAGCGGCGTAGGTCGCAGGTCCTTGAGGCCCTTGGCGCTCGTCCCGACCAGAGCGATGGATCCGGCGAAGTCCTGCGGAGCGCTGCCTTCGAGGACGTCGGCGGCGGAGACGAAGCGGAACGTCTTCGACTTCCCGCGAAACGGGATCAGCGCCGTGCCGTATTCGTCCACCGGCACGCGCAAGCCGCCGACGTCGAGGGCGTCGAGCGCACCCTCGCTGTCGAAATGGGGAGCCACCCGCTTGGCTTCGACAACCGTTTCGACCATCGCGAGCGATAGCGCGGGGAAGTAACCGCCGCCGTAGCGCTTCACCAGCGGCACGCGGCGCACGACGCTGTCGGCGTCGAACACCGGGTCGATATGGCCGCTGGCCGCGGCGGCCCCGGCCAGCTCCGGAAGGCTTGCCACGAAACCGCCCTCTGAGGCGATGGGAATGGTCTTGCCGGCGAGGTCCGCCTCGGTGAACAGCGGCGGCGGGAGCGTGCCTCTCCTCTCGGCCTCGAGCGGAAACGCCAGCGCGAGCACGACCGGCCGGCCCCGCATCGCGTCGGCGAAGCGGGCGTCGAAATCGAGTCGCGGTCGCAGGCGCACCAGCGCGGCGGCAAACTGCGCGTCCGCCTTGAGCTCGCGCTCGCGCAGATCGTCCAGCACGGCGATGCCGGAGGACAGATCGGGCTCCGCGAACAGAACGTCGAATCCTACCGCGCGCACCCCATAACGCTCGAAAAGCTCGGTGGTCAGCTTCGCCAGCTTGTCGCGCGACCACGGCCAGCGGCCCAGTCGCTGCAGGCTCGATTCGTCGATATCGATGACGACGACCTGCGGATCGGTGCTGTTGGGCAGCGTGAGCTTCAACCGCATGTCGTAGGCGAAGCCCTCGAGCCGCGGCAGCAGCGGGAACGCGCTCTTGCCGAAGTCCGTCAGTGGATGCAGCAGGAAGACGGCGATGATCGCGATCCCGGCGAGCGCCCGCGGCGCCCCGGACAAGCGCCTCGCGGAACGGGCGAGCGCACGCGAGGCACGCTCCAGCAGAACCAGGAGCTTGGTCCGGCGGAAGACGGCAGGCACGATCAGCGGCGTCGGCGCACCGGCGCGAGCGAGATGCCGACGAGGAGAATCGCGAGCGCGCCCAGCATCGGCACCGACAGCGCGGGGATCGGCTGCACGGCGCTCGCGACCGGCGCCGCGGGCGGCTCGCGCGATGCCTTCGTCGGCGGGAATACGGCGCCCTTGATGACGAATTGATCGGCCGGCACCGAGCGGGACTCGGCATGACCGGCATCGCCGCCGTAGTAGGCCTGCAACACGTAATTCTGGATCGGGAGGCCGGTCAGGGTGAAGCCGGCGTTGCCGCCGGCGTCCAGCGCGGCGCTGTAGAGCGGCGGAATCAGATCCGGCGCCGTACCCGGAGGCGGGGCGCCGACGGGCGCGGCGCAGAACTGACCGGGCGCGATCACACACAGCAGCACCGCGCCGCTCGGTGCGGCCGGGGCTGATGAGGCTTGGACCGTCACCGCGATATTCTGGCCGAAGACCGCCGGGTTCGGCGCGTTCGATAGCGCGAGGCTGACCGGCGCCTTCCCGATGACGAGCGTGAAATTCTGGATCGCGGAGCGCCGGCAGCCCTTGACGATGATCGTCACCGGGTAGGCACCGCCCTGCACTGTCGTGCCGGCGATCACACCGCTGAGCGCGTCGATCGTCAGCCCCGGCGGCAGGCCCAGCGCAGAGAACGTAACCGGCGGCGTGCCGGCTGCGACGACTTGGAAACGGTAAACCTCCCCCGCGGCAGGTGCCGGTGGTGTGTCGCTTCTGATTCGCGGCGGATTGCAGGCGGCAACCACACGCAGACGATAGTCCTTGCGGACCACGTTCTCGGCCGCGTCCTGAGCGACGACCGTGCAGTCGAATGCTCCCCGCGTCGTGGCAGTGCCGCTGATCGTGGCCGAGCGGGCCAGGCCGTCCTGCGGCGCGAACGTGAGTCCGCTCCCGTCCAGGCAGCCCGGAGTGATGCTCCACAGGACGGGCAGCCGCTTGTACGGATCGACCGGGGTGAGCGTGACCGCATAGCGGTGCTTGACGAGCGCATCAGGGAGCTTATTCGGACGGATGCCGGAGAGCTGCGCTGCGGCCCCCGGCGCCCAGAGCAGCAGCGCGCCGAGGCAAACGAGACGCGAGGCCACGCCGACGAGCCGGCTGAGGAACCTCGAACGCGAACAGGGCTTGCGCATCGACTCGGGACGAGGCTTGCGTGCCTCGAGCGTCGCGAACATTAGCATATCCGTCGACACCCGGCAGCGCGCACCACCTCTCGCAGCCGCCCGGCACAACCGGACCCACCGGCCATGATTCGCGCGACCCTTTCCCACCGATGAGCTCACCAGTGCTGGAGCTATAATCCGCGCTCGCGATTCGCCGCAGGGAGCCGCTCGATGCTGCAAGCGCAGGATCTCGCCGCGCGCCGTGGCGACGCAACGCTGTTTTCCGGGATCGGCTTTTCGCTCTCGCCCGGCAGCGCGCTCATCGTCGGCGGCCCCAACGGCAGCGGCAAGACGACGCTGTTGCGCATCCTTGCCGGTCTCGTGCACCCGACACGGGGAACGGTCGCGTGGCGCGGCGCCGAGGTCGGTTCCCTCGACCCGGTGCTCCGCGCGCAGGCGTTGTTCATCGGCCACGCCGCGGCGCTCAAGGACGAGCTTACCGCCGAGGAGAACCTCGCCTCGCTGACGAGCCTGCACGGCGTGCAAGCCAATCCGGCAGAGCTCGCCGACGCGCTCGCGTCCTGGGCGCTCTCGCGCCAGCACGCGCTGCCGGCGCGCGTGCTCTCGCAGGGCCAGCGGCGCCGCGTCGCTCTGGCGCGGCTCGCGCTCTTGCCGCGAGCGCTGTGGCTGCTCGACGAGCCCGCGACAGCGCTCGACGATGCCGGCGTGGCGAGGCTGCGCGAGGCGATCGCGGCGCATCTCGCCGGCGGTGGCATCGCGGTGATCGCGACCCATCAGGAGCTTGCGCTGCCCGCCGGCGCGAGCCAACCGCTGCATCTGGCATGAGCGAGCGGCAAGCTGCGTCGGCCGCTGCTTGGCCGGGTGTCGCCTGGGCGCTCCGGCGCGACCTCAAGCTTGCGCTTCGCTCCAAGGCCGAGCTTGGCGTTCAGCTCTTGTTCTATGTCATCGTGGTGACGCTCTTTGCGCTGGGCGTGGGTGCCGATCCGGTGCCGTTGCGCGCGCTCGGACCCGGGGCGCTGTGGGTCGCTGCGCTCCTCGCTTCGCTCCTTTCGCTGCCCCGTCTGTTCGGCACCGACTTCGCCGATGGGACGCTGGAGCAGATCGCGCTGTCGCCCTATCCGCTGCCGGCCTTGATCTCAGGTAAAATACTGGCGCATTGGCTGACCAGCGGCGCGCCTCTGACGGTCGTCTCTCCATTGCTGGCGTTGCAGTTCGGGCTCGACGGCAGCGAGTCGGCTGCGCTGGTTGTGGGCCTGTTGCTGGGCACACCGACGCTGTCGCTCTTAGGCGCGATCGGCGCTGCGCTCACGTTGGGATTGCGCGGCGGCGGCGCGTTGCTTGCACTGCTGATCCTGCCGCTTTACGTTCCCATCCTGATCTTCGGCGCGGGTGCGGTCGGGGCGACACACGCAGGCCTCGGGGCCGGCGGCGAGTGGTCGGTACTGGGCGCGGCCCTGCTCGCCGCGGCGGTCGGCGCCCCGGCGGCGTGCGCGGCGGCGGTTCGGATTGCGCTGGATTGAGATGCGTTTGACTTCGATCAACTGGTTCAGGTACGCCGCCCCGGTATCCTTCTTCCCGGTGGCGGAGCGGCTCGCGCGCTGGTTCGCCGGCGCGGCGGCGCTCTGCGCAGCGGTCGGGCTGTGGCTGGGGCTCGTCGTCGCACCGACCGACGCGCAGCAGGGCGACGCGTACCGCATCATCTTCATCCACGTGCCGGCGGCCTGGATGTCGATGTTCATCTATCTGGTGATGGCGGGATGGTGCGCCGTGTCGCTCACGCTGAACGCGCGGCTCCCGGCGATGATGGCCCAGGCGCTCGCACCCACCGGCGCGCTGTTCACCGCGATCGCGTTGTGGACGGGGGCGCTGTGGGGCCGGCCGGCCTGGGGAACGTATTGGGCGTGGGACGCGCGGATGACCTCGGAATTGATCTTGTTGTTCCTTTACTTCGGCTACATGGCACTCAGGCAGGCGATCGACGATCCGCGCCGTGCCGATCGCGCCAGCGCCGTGCTGGCGCTGGTCGGAGCGATCAACGTGCCGATCATCTACTTCTCGGTCCAGTGGTGGAACACGCTGCATCAAGGTGCGAGCGTGAGCCTCACCGCCGCGCCCAAGATGGCGGCGATCATGCTCACAGCGATGCTGATCATGGCCTTCGCCGCCTGGTTCTACGCGATCGCCGTGACGCTCATCCGGGTGCGGGCGATCATCCTCGAGCGTGAGCGACGCGCCGCATGGGTCGGCGAGCTGGCCGGAGCGGAATGAGCGTGGCGCGCGAAGTTAAGGCGCGAAGCGCTCGGCGCCGCGCTCTTTCCGGAGCGGCCGACGCGCCGGCGTTGTGTGATGCAATACCACCCAAGGAGGCCGCACGATGAGCCTGGCCGAGTTCTTCGTCATGGGCGGCTACGGCTTCTACGTCTGGGGCGCGTACGGCTTGACCGCCGTGCTGCTCGCCGCGGAAGTGATCGCGGTGCGCGCCCGGCTGCGCCACGCGCGGGAAGCGGCGCGCGCCGACGAGGAGGTCCGGTGAAGCCTCGCACACGCCGTCTGGGCTGGATCGTCGGCGGGCTCGCCGCGCTCGGTGTGGCCGCCGCGCTGGTGCTCAACGCCTTTCGCTCCAATCTGGTGTTCTTTTTCACGCCGACCCAGGTCGCGGCGAACGAAGCGCCGCGGGGCCGCCCGTTTCGAATCGGCGGGCTGGTCGAGCCCGGCAGCCTCACCCGGGAGCCGAACAGTCTGACCGTGCGCTTTCGTGTGACCGACACGGCGCAGACGGTTGCCGTCGCCTACACGGGTCTGCTGCCCGATCTGTTTCGCGAGGGCAAGGGCGTGGTCGCGCAGGGCACGCTCGGTCCCGACGGCACTTTCCGCGCAACCGAGGTCCTCGCCAAGCACGACGAGAATTACATGCCGCCCGCCGCCGCCGATGCGGTGCGCAAAGCGCGTGAAGGGATGTCGACCAAGACGCTGGTCACCCAAGGGGCCGACAAATGATCCCGGAGCTCGGCCACTTCGCGCTGATCCTGGCGCTGCTGGTTGCGCTCGCGCAAGCGGCGCTGCCCCTCGCCGGCGCCGCGATCGGCGAACCGCGGCTGATGGCGCTGGCCCGGCCTGCGGCGCGCGCCCAGTTTCTTCTGATCGCGCTGGCCTTCGTGGCCCTCGCCGCCGCGTTTGTAGGCAACGACTTCTCGGTGCGCAACGTGGCCATGAATTCGAATTCCGAGCTGCCGCTGCCCTATCGCTTCGCCGCGACCTGGGGCTCGCACGAAGGCTCGCTTGTCTTGTGGGCGCTGATGCTCGCCGGCTGGACGTTCGCGGTGAGTGTCTTTTCGCGTCATCTGCCGCCCGCGTTCATCGCCCGGGTGATCGCAGTGATGGGGCTGGTGAGCGCGGGTTTCCTCGCCTTCCTGCTCTTCACCTCGAACCCCTTCGAGCGCCTAGTGCCGGCTGCTGCCCAAGGCCGCGATCTGAATCCGCTGCTGCAGGATCCGGGGATGGTGCTTCACCCGCCGATGCTGTACATGGGCTACGTGGGGTTCTCGGTGGCCTTTGCCTTCGCCATCGCCGCCTTGCTCGGGGGCAGGCTTGATGCCACCTGGGCGCGCTGGTCGCGGCCGTGGACGACGGTCGCCTGGGCATTCCTCACCATCGGCATCGCGGTGGGCAGCGTCTGGGCATACTACACGCTCGGCTGGGGCGGCTGGTGGTTCTGGGACCCGGTCGAGAACGCTTCCTTCATGCCTTGGCTCGCCGGCACCGCGCTCATCCACTCGCTCGCGGTTACCGAGAAACGCGGCGCGTTCAAGAGCTGGACCGTGCTGCTCGCCATCGTCGCCTTCTCGTTGTCGCTGCTGGGCACGTTCCTCGTGCGCTCCGGCGTGCTGGTGTCGGTGCACGCGTTCGCCTCCGATGCGACGCGCGGCGTGGCCATCTTGGCGTTCCTGGCGATCGTGATCGGCGGCTCGCTCGCGCTGTTTGCGTATCGGGCGGGGAAAGTCGGCGTGAGTGGCGCGTTCGCCATGGTGTCGCGTGAATCGATGCTGCTGGCGAACAACATCCTGCTTATCGTGGCCCTGGCGAGCGTCATGCTGGGCACGCTCTACCCGTTGTTCCTGGATGCGCTCGACCTCGGCAAGATTTCGGTGGGGCCACCCTATTTCAACGCCGTCTTCTATCCCTTGATGGCTCCGGCCTTGTTCCTGATCGGCGTGGGGCCGGTGGCCCGCTGGAGCCGCGCGCCGTTGCCCGAGCTCTGGCTGCGGCTCAAATGGGCTCTGGGCGTGGCGATCGCCACGGCGCTCATCCTGCCGGCAGTGCTCGGACGCTGGTCGCCGTTGATCTCAGCGGGGCTGTTCCTCGCCTTCTGGATCTTCGCGAGCACCATCCAGACGCTGCGCGCACGGTTGGCGGGATCGCCCCAGCGCGGTCTTTGGGCGAAATTGCGCGCGAACTCGCTCTCGTACTACGGCATGCTCGCGGCGCACCTGGGCCTGGGCGTGTTCATCGCCGGCGTGACGCTGGTCAAGTCCTACGAGATCGAACGCGACGTGCGGCTCGAGCCCGGGGAGAGCCTCACGGTCGGTGGCTACGACTTCAGGTTTCTCGGCGTCGCGCCCGGTCCCGGTCCGAACTATCGCGCGCTGACGGGGACGATCGAGGTGCGCAGGGGCGGGCGCCTGCTCGAGGTGATGAAGCCCGAGAAGCGCATCTACAACGCGTCCGGTCAAACCATGACGATCGCGGCGATCGACTTCGGCGTGCTCGGGGATCGCTACATCTCGCTCGGCGAACCGCTCGGCGGCGCTGACAACATCGGTGGACCCTGGGCCGTGCGCATCTACATCAAGCCCTTCGTCGACTGGATCTGGGGGGGTGCATTGCTGATGGCGCTGGGCGGCTTCCTGGCCGTGTCGGATCGGCGCTATCGCTTCGCGCTCCGGCGCAACGCCGGGGCTGCGTGGGATCGGATGCGAGGCGGCGCGCCCGCTGATCAAAGGCTCGCGTCGATGAAGAGAACCTGACGCGGGACGCTTGAAGGAGCCGCACAAGTGATGGGCGTCTTCCGGCGCGCGATTGGCGTACTCGTGCTCGGGTCGGCCTGGCTCGCTGCCAGCGCCGCCGCGCTGTCTCCGCCGGCGAGCGATGCGGCGCTCGACGAGCGCCTGAAGAAGCTGGAAACCGGGTTGCGCTGCCTGGTGTGCCAGAACCAGACGCTCGCCGAGTCCAATGCGGACCTCGCGGCGGATCTGCGGCGCGAAGTGCGCGAGCTTGCGCTCGCCGGCAAGAGCGACGACGAGATCCGCGCCTACCTCGTGGCACGCTACGGCGATTTCGTCCTTTACAGTCCTCCGCTCAAGGGCACGACCTGGCTTCTGTGGCTGGGGCCGTTCGCGCTGCTCGCCGGAGGCGGCGCGCTCTGGTGGCTGATCCTGCGCCGCCGCGAGCGCGGCGCCGGTTCGGCTGCGACGGATAGCGACCCGCAGGCCGAGCTGCGCGCGCGCAAGCTCCTCGACGAGCAGAGCGACACGCCGGCCTAGCTTCGCCTCACAGGCTGCGAGCGCACTTCCAGCAGATCTCGAAGTTCGCCGGGTTGTCCTCACCGCAGTGCTTGCAGCGCAGGCTGCCCGTTTGCGCCCGCTCCGCGCGGAGCGCCGCGAGCACCGCTTCCGCGCGCGGCCGGTCGGCCGGGCGCTCGAGCCACACCTGCGGCTGGGCCACGTCGGGCGGCACGTCGCCGACAATGCTCTGCATGTGCTCGTTGAAGACGTGGGCATGGATACCCGCGTGCTGCAGCCGGTGCAGGAGCAGGTAGGCGTCGAAGCGATTGAGGGCGACGTAGAAGCGCTCCATGCACCAATGTCGCAGGCTTGCCCGGTACGCGTCAAGGCCAGCGCACGACGTTGCCGCGGCGCACGATACCCGCGAGAGGACACGCTCCGAGCGCATACGAGAGCTCCGCCGGATGGCCGATCTCCCAGAGCGTGAGGTCCGCGCGCATGCCCACCTCGAGCCGTCCCCGATCGGGAGCACCGAGCGCGCGCGCCGCATTGCACGTCACACCCGACAACGCCTCCTCGGGGGTGAAGCCGAACAGCGTGCACGCCATGTTGAGCATGAGCAGCAGCGAGGTCACGGGCGAGGTGCCCGGGTTGCAATCGGTCGCGATCGCCATCGGCACCCCGGCCGCGCGCAGAGCTGCGACCGGCGGCGGTTTCTGCGCGCGCAGAAAGTAGTAGGCGCCGGGCAACAGCACCGCGACCGTGCCCGCACGCGCCAGCGCAGCCACACCCTGCGCGTTCGTGTACTCGAGATGATCGGCGGAGCGCGCGCCGAATTCCGCGGCGAGCGCCGCCCCGCCCAAGTCGGAGAGCTGATCGGCGTGCAGCTTCACCGCAAGCCCCTCCCGCCGCGCCGCCGCGAGCACCCGTCGCACCTGCGCCGGCGAGAAGGCGATGGTCTCGCAATAGGCGTCGACCGCGTCGGAGAGCCGTTGGCGCACCGCGGCGGGAATGATCTCCTCGCAAACGAGCGAAACGTAGTCGTCGCTGCGGCCGGCGTACTCGGGCGGCACCGCGTGCGCGGCGAGCAGCGTCGCCTGCACGTCGACCCCGTGCGCGGCGCAGAGCCCGCGCGCGACACGGAGCTGCTTGAGCTCATGGGCGAGATCGAGTCCATAGCCGGACTTGATCTCCACCGTCGTCACGCCCTCGTCGAGCAAGCGCTTGAGCCGCGGCTCGCTCGCCTGCAAGAGCTCCGCCTCGGATGCGGAGCGCGTCGCGCGCACGGTCGAGGCAATCCCGCCGCCCGAACGCGCGATCTGCTCATAGCTCGCGCCGTGCAAACGCTGCTCGAACTCGAGCGCGCGATTGCCCGCATAGACGAGGTGCGTATGGCAGTCGATCAACCCCGGGGTGAGCCAACCCTGTCTGCCGTCGAGCTCGACCGCGGCGCGCAGGGTCCGGGGCAGCGACGCGCGCGGCCCCGCCCAGGCGATGCACCCGTCGCGCACGGCCAGCGCGCCGTCGGCTACGGCGCCGTACGGCGTCCCAGGCTGCATCGTCGCGAGCGCGACGTTGAGAACGACGAGGTCGCATTCGGCGCTGGGCGCCCGACCAGGCTTGCGACGCTCGCTCATGCGAGCAGCCGCTTCATCGTCTGCCGATAGCGCGCGAGGATCGCCTCTTCGTCCGCGTGATGTCCGTCACCGATCACCCAGCGGCCGCCGACCATGACATCGCGCACGACGTGCCGCACCGGCCCGAATATCGCTGCATCGAGCAGGCTCGGGGCGGCGTGCTCGGCGAGCGCCGGATCGTCGCCGTCGAGCACCAGCAGGTCGGCACGGTGGCCGACCGCGATCGCGCCCACCGGCTGCGCCAGCGCCCGTGCGCCGCCGGCGAGCGCGGCCTGGTAGAGCGCGAGCCCGGTCGATTCGCCGTCGCGGGCCAGGACGTTGCGCTTTTGCAGCGCCAGCCGCTGCGCGCCTTCGACCAGGCGCAGCTCGAGAAAGGGGTCCACGCCGACGTGGCTGTCGCCGCCGATCCCGATGCGCCCGCGCGCGGCGAGATAATCGACCGCCGGAAACACGCCGTCGCCGAGATCGGCTTCGGTCGTCGGGCACACGCCCACGACGGCGCCGGTCGCCGCGAGCTGCCGCGCTTCCTGCGCATTCATGTGTGTGGCATGCACGAGGCACCAGCGGGCGTCCACCCCGGCGTTGTCGAGCAACCACTGCACCGGGCGCGCACCGCCCCAGGTCAGGCAGTCGTCGACCTCCTTGCGCTGCTCGGCGACGTGAATGTGGATCGGCGCGTCCTCCCCGCTACACCGTGCCAACCCGATGAGCTCAGTGAGCTCCGCTGGCGCGACCGCGCGCAAGCTGTGCGGCGCCACGCCGAGCGGCTCGTTGCCCCCGCGCGCGAGCGCCTCGAGGAGCCGTCGGAAGCCGTCGAGGTCGTGGATGAACCGCCGCTGCGCGGGCAGGGGCGGCGCAGCGCCGAAATCGGAGTGAGCGTAGAACACCGGCAACAGCGTCAGGCGCACACCGCTCGCGGCCGCGGCCGCGCGCACCCGCTCGGCCATCTCGGCCGGATTGGCGTAAGGGCGTCCCGCCGGATCGTGATGCAGGTAATGGAACTCGCCCACGCTGGTGTAACCGCACTTGAGCATCTCGAGGTAGAGCTCGCTGGCGATGGCCTCCTGCTCGTCCGGGCCGATGCGCTCGAGAAAGCGGTACATCTCGGTGCGCCAGGTCCAGAAGTTGTCGGCGCTCGGTCCTCCACGCTCGGTGAGTCCGGCCAACGCGCGCTGGAACGCGTGAGAATGCACGTTCGCGATGCCGGGCAGGAGCGCGCCCTGGACGCGCTCGGCGTCCGGCGGCGGCGCGAAGGCGAGGTCGACCGCACGGATCTCTCCACCGCTGCCGATATCGACGACGATATCGCGCGCCCAGCCCGTGGGCAGCAGGGCGTCGCGGGCAAAGAGCTTCATGTTCTCATTCTTCGATCGGCGGGCAGATGCTATCGCCATGCTGCCGATAGCGCAGCCGTCGCCGACATTATGCCGCTGCGGATCGCGTCGCGGTTGTGGCGCAAGGAACCCTAGAATTGACGTGCAGCAGGCAGCCCGCACGCATATTGCCACCATGTTTCGCCCGTTGGCTGTCCGCACCCTCCATTTCTGCCTTTGCGCTCGCCGGGTGCGTGGCCGTCCCCGAGCGGCAGCGCGCGCTGGTACTGGAAAGCGACGGTACCGTCGCGCAGCGGCGGATAAGTTGCGGCGACCAGCGCGAGACCCCCACGAGCGCCCCGGCCGCGCTCGACCGACGCCGAAGCGGTACGCGGCCTCGCAGCGCGGCTCGCGCGCGTGCCGGTCGATTTCGCCGTCGATGAGCGGCAGCGATTCCTCGGTCGCATCTTCGGCTGGATTTACGTTCGGGATGTCGAGGTCGTCGACGCGACTGCGTGGGCGTCACCTCGTCCGACCACAATCCGCTCGCCGTGACGCTGCGCATCGGCTAATCGCATTTCGACGACACCAAAAAGAAACAGGGAACGCAAAGATCGAAGATTCCAAGATCTCTCCCAAGGTGACCGCAGGTTCGGCGAATAGGAACAGGACGCTCAAAGCACGTCCTCGGGCGCGAAGATCGACAGCAGTCCGGCGGCAAGACTTTCCCCCGCCTTGCGGCATGTGCTGCGGCGGGCGTTGCTCCGCTCCTGGCGCACCCGGCCCGGACATCTGCGCTTGACACTGCCGACTGGAAAAGCCAGCGCCGGCAACAACAGGAGTAGCGCCGCGAGAATCCTTGAAAAGCAATCGCGCTGCGACACAGCACCTCTCGCGATCATGGTACCTCCGCGGTTGAATTGCAGACGCTAACGCGTCGCTTCGGTTTCGACTCGGCCCCAGCCAGGGAGTAGGAACCTGGCAGACGTCCACTGCCGTCGGGCTACTGGCGCCGATACTCACTCTGTTTCATGCTGAGGTAGTCGCCTTGCTCTATCTCATGTAATTGGAGGGCGTACCGCTCGGTGAACGCAAACCAGTTGCGCAACCGCTTCTCGAACTGCTCCTGCGGTGGCGCGGAGAGCGCATCCAGGTAAGCGACTACGGCCAGGTAATAGCGCATGGCATTGCGCTCCACCACCCCGAGGACGCCGGTGACATAGACGGGCTGGCCGTCCGGCCGCCTGTCGATGACGGTAAACCCGACCTTGGCGCGCCCAATCGTTTGGAGGTAGGCCTCCATAGCAATTCTTGCCATGGCGCCATAAGCGTAGGAGTAGGCGAGGTGGACAAAGGTCTGTCCGCGCTCCAAGGGAACCGCTTCGAACAAGATGCGGTAATTGCTGGTCCCAAACGGACCCGCGTCGGCCGTAAGAATGATCTGCAGGTAATCGGCCGCCTCGGCGGCAACACGATAAGCATAATCCACGCGGAATGCCGCCGCCGGCGGTTGGTCATATTTGCTGCCGATATAGACCGTGAGCGAACTCTGCGACCCGGCAGTCGCGGCCCGGCAGTCCTTGACATTGAGATGCAGAATGAGGATGTCGCACCATTGGTTCACCCCCTTCAGCGCCATGCCCACGGTCGCAAAAGGATGATCGGTGACACCATAGATGTCACCCTCCAGCCTTTCCGCGCTCTGCTTGGATTCCAGGTAAAGCGGGGCCTGGAACTGGTTATGGTCGAGTCGCTCTCGCAATGCTTCGTACTCGGCGCGCAGCGATGCGGCGTTCGCGCTCGGAACATCGGCATAGACGATCCCGGCACTTGCCGGCATCAGCGCGATGAGAAGAACCCAGACCAACCATGACCGCAGCACGGCCCGCGAAGGCCACAGCTTCCTGGGGTTTGACATCGGTCTTTGCCGGCGATTGATCAGTCGTGCCCCATGCGACCGTGCTCGTGCCCTGCCATGGCGTTCGCACCATGATCGGAGAACTGAGCGTCGAACCACCGATGCAGCGCGGCCACCCAAGATGTGTTCGTAGTGGAAAAGCGAAGCTGGCCGCCATCGGTAAGATCTTGGTAGCGTACAACGACCTGTCCCGGCATGGCGTGCTGTACCCGGAGAGTCCCGGCATGGCGTCGCCGTGAATCTGCGCGGGCACGGTGAAATTGCCCACCTTGAACTGGATAATGAGAAAGCATTACATTAGCGCGTTGTGGCGACCTGCCAGCGCCACGCGTCGACGCAGATGACATCAAGACCGCGGTGGGCGTGCCAGCCGAGCAGCGCGTTGGCGCGCGAGGGGTCGGCATAGTACATCGCCACGTCGCCTGGCCGTCGCGGTGCGATGCGGCGCGGCAGAACCCTGCCGCATGCACGCTCGAACGCGGCGACGACCTCGAGCACCGAAGCGCCTCGTCCGATCCCGAGATTCAACCTCACCACACCCGGCTGCCGGGCCAGGTGCGCGAGCGCTGCAACGTGCCCCTCCGCCAAATCGGTGACGTGGATGTAATCGCGCACGCCGGAGCCGTCGGGCGTCGGATAGTCGTCACCGAAGATGTCGACGTGCGACCGCCGGCCGGCTGCGACTTCGGCGAGGATCGGCACCAGATTGTTGGGCGCGCACGATGGTGCTTCGCCGATCTTGCCGGAGGCGTCGGCACCCGCCGGATTGAAATAGCGCAGCAGGCCGATGCGCCACGACGGGTCGGAGCTGGCGACCTGCTCGAGCACGAGCTCGATCGTTCGCTTGGTCCGCCCGTAGACGTTCGCGGGCTGGATCGGGGCGTCTTCCGTCACGGGGTTGCGCTCGGGCTGGCCGTAGACGCTCGCCGACGAGCTGAACACGAGCGTGCGCACGCCCGCGTCGCGCATCGCCAGCGCCAGAGCGATCGAGCCCCCGACATTGTTGTCGTAGTACGCGAGCGGCTGGGCCTCACCCTCGGCGACGGCCTTGAGCCCCGCACAATGCACGACCGCACCGATCCGGTGTGCGGCGAACGCGCGGGCGAGCGCGGCGCGGTCGCGCACGTCGGCCTCGATCAGCGGTATCGCCGCTCCGGTCAGCCGCTCGAGCCGGAGCAGCGCGTCCGGCGAGCTGTTGGCGAAATTGTCGAGGACGAGCGGCGCATAGCCGGCGCGAACCAGCGCGACGACGACGTGCGAGCCGATATAGCCCGCGCCGCCGGTGACGAGTACGGTGCATCCCATGCCTCTATCTTACGCAAAGGTGCGCAAGAAAAAGCCGGCGCGCGGCCCGGCTCGCGCTTGGTGTTGAACCCGCCTACGGCGCCGCCTTGGCGGTCTTCGCGGCTTTCGCGGTCTCGCGCGAGCTCGCCTTCCTCGCCTTCTTGGCCTTGGTCCCCTGGGTCGGCTTGCCCGCCTCGCCGCTTTCGGCGGTGGGCTCGGCTCGATCCAGAAGCTCGACGAGCGCCATGGGCGCATTGTCGCCCACGCGAAATCCGAACTTGAGAATGCGCAAGTACCCCCCAGGCCGCTTGGCGTAGCGCGGACCGAGCTCGTTGAAGAGCTTGTACACGACGTCCTTGTCGCGCAGGCGGGCGAATGCCAACCGGCGGTTTCCGAGCGTCGCGTTCTTGCCGAGGGTGATCAGCGGCTCGGCCACCCGCCGCAGCTCCTTCGCCTTGGGCAGCGTGGTCCTGATCACCTCGTGGGTAAGCAACGAGTTGGTCATATTCCGCAGCATGGCAACGCGATGGCTGCTGGTGCGATTGAGCTTACGCAGTCCGTGACGGTGACGCATGATTTGCCTCTTTGCGGAGCTACTGCGGGGCTGATCTTCGTTGTTGCTTCCTCGCTCGTAATCCTCATGTACTAACTCTGTACATTCCGGTTGCTCGCTCGGTCGCGCCTAGCAGCTCAGCCTCCTCGTTACGCTCCTTGATGTACTCGTCTTACGGTCGATCGAGATTCGGCGGCGGCCAGTTCTCGAGCTTCATGCCGAGCGAGAGCCCGCGCGAGGCCAGCACTTCCTTGATCTCGTTCAGCGACTTGCGGCCGAGGTTCGGCGTCTTCAGCAGCTCGGTCTCGGTGCGCTGGATCAGGTCGCCGATGTAATAGATGTTTTCCGCTTTCAGGCAATTGGCCGAGCGCACCGTGAGCTCCAGATCGTCGACGGGCCTGAGCAGGATCGGATCGACCTGCGGCATGGAGCGCTGCTCGGTGGGCGCTTCGGTGCCCTTCAAGTCGGCGAAGACGCCGAGCTGCTCGACCAGTATCGAGGCCGCGTAACGGATCGCCTGCTCGGGCTCGATGACGCCGTTGGTCTCGATGTCCATGACCAGCTTGTCGAGATCGGTGCGCTGCTCGACGCGCGCGCTCTCGACCGAATAGCTGACACGGCGCACCGGAGAGAACGAGGCGTCGAGCAGGATGTTGCCGATGCTGCGCCCGCCTTCGGGCTTCACCCGCACCGTCGCCGGTTGATAGCCGCGCCCCTTCTCGACCTTGATCTCCATCTCGATCTTGCCGCCGGCGGTAAGATGGGCGATCACGTGGTCGGGATTGATGATCTCGACGTCGTGATTGGGCTCGATATCGGCGGCCGTGACCGGCCCCTCGCCGGTCTTGGCGAGCTTGAGCGTGACGTGGTCGCGGTTGTGCAGCTTGAGCACCACGCCCTTGAGGTTGAGCAGGACATCGACCACGTCTTCCTGCACGCCGTCGAGCGCCGAGTACTCGTGCAGCACGCCGGTGATCTTGACCTCGGTCGGCGCGTACCCGGGCATCGACGAGAGGAGCACGCGACGCAGCGCGTTGCCGAGCGTGTGGCCGTAGCCGCGCTCAAACGGCTCCATCACGACCTTGGCGTGAAACGGCGACGTGCTTTGCACGTCGATAATACGCGGTTTCAACAAAGCGGTGCTTTGCATGCGGAGTCCTTATCCAATCCCTAGGGATTAGGAGCTAGACCGAGCTGCAAGGGAACATCGCGCAAATGCGCAACGCTTCCCTCAGCGCCCGATCCTCGATCCTCGCCCTTCTACTTCGAATACAGCTCGACCACGAGGCTCTCGTTGATGTCCTGCCCGAACTCGGAGCGCTCGGGGGCACCCTTGAAGATGCCGGCGAGCTTCTTCACGTCGACCTCGACCCACGACGGGAAGCCGATCTTCTCGGCAAGCTGCAATGCGTCGACGATACGGAGCTGCGTCTTGGCACCTTCCTTGACCGCCACCACGTCGCCGGCCTTGACCAGCGCCGAAGGGACATTGACGATCTTGCCGTTGACCGTGACCGCGCGGTGCGCGACGAGCTGCCGCGCCTCGGCGCGCGTCGAACCGAAGCCCATGCGATAGACGACGTTATCCAGCCGCGATTCGAGCAACCGCAGCAGGTTCTCGCCGGTGGAGCCCTTCCGCTGCGCGGCCAGCGCAAAATAGCGCCCGAACTGCCGCTCGAGCAGGCCGTAGGTCCGACGCAGCTTCTGCTTCTCGCGGAGCTGCTTGCCGTAGTCGGACATCCGCATCCCCGACTTCACGCCATGCTGACCGGGCTTGGAGTCGAGCTTGCATTTCGAATCGAGCGAGCGGCGCGCGCTCTTCAGGAACAGATCGGTGCCTTCCCGACGCGCCAGCTTGCATTTGGGTCCGAGGTATCGAGCCACTTTATTCTCCCGGTCGAAAGTAAGAACCTACTTTCGACCGATCTAGTTACCTGACGATCGCGGGCGCAGCCCGACGCTTCTCAGCGGGAAAAGCAAGGAAAAAACACGCATCAGATTCTCCGCCGCTTCGGCGGCCGGCAGCCGTTGTGGGGCACCGGGGTGACGTCGGAGATGCTGGTGATCTTCAGTCCCAGCGCGTTCAGGGCTCGCACCGCCGACTCGCGGCCGGGTCCCGGGCCCTTGATCCGCACCTCGAGGTTCTTGACACCGCACTCCTGCGCCGCCCGCCCCGCGGCTTCCGCGGCGACCTGCGCGGCGAACGGGGTGGACTTGCGCGAGCCCTTGAAGCCGGAGCCGCCGGAGGTCGCCCACGACAGCGCGTTGCCCTGCCGGTCGGTGATCGTGATGATCGTATTGTTGAACGACGCGTGGATGTGCGCGACGCCTTCGGAAACGCTCTTCTTGACCTTTTTTCGTGCGCGCGCGGCCGACGCGGTCTTCTGTGCAGGTGGCTGTGCCATCGTTCCTTTCCTATCAGGTCTTCGCCATCGACGGCTTATTGAGCGCGATCTGCTTGGCCTTGCGCGGACCCTTGCGGGTGCGCGCGTTGGTGCGGGTGCGCTGCCCGCGGACCGGCAAACCCTTGCGATGCCGCACGCCGCGGTAGCAGCCGAGATCCATCAGGCGCTTGATGCTCATCGTGACCTCGCGCCGGAGGTCGCCCTCGACCGTGTAGCGCGCGACGAGCTCCCGCAGCTTGTCCATCTGCGCGTCGGAGAGGTCCTTGATCTTCGCCGAGTACTTCACGCCGCCGGCGTCGCAGATCTGGCGCGCGCGCGAGCGGCCGATGCCGTAGATCGCCGTGAGCGCGATCTCGGCGTGCTGGTGATTCGGAATGTTGACGCCTGCTATGCGAGCCATTGTCCTAACCTCAAGTCCGGTTCAAACCGTCAACCCTGGCGCTGCTTATGGCGCGGATCCTTGCAGATCACCCGCACGACCCCCTTGCGGCGAACGATCTTGCAATTGCGGCAAATTTTCTTCACTGACGCGAGTACTTTCATTTCCGCCTCATCGAGGGCCTCTATTTCGCCCGAAAAATAATCCTCGCCCGGGACAGGTCGTACGGCGTCAGGTCCACGGTCACCTTGTCGCCGGGCAGAATCTTTATGTAATGCATCCGCATCTTGCCGGAGATGTGGCCGAGCACGACGTGGCCGTTCTCCAGCTTTACCCGGAACGTCGCGTTGGGCAACGTTTCCAGGACCTCGCCCTGCATCTGTATCGTTTCTTCCTTCGCCATCCGATTCAGCCGCGGAGCGGCTCGATCCAAACTCCGCGCCGAAGGCGCGCACTGAGTTCCCCTCTCCTCGTGGGGCTAGCGGTGAAGGCTGCCGCCCATGCGAGTCCGCTCATCGCGTCGGCAGCCCGCCCTTGAAGTTCGCTTTCTTGAGCAGGCTCTCGTACTGCTGCGACATCAGATACGCCTGCACCTGGGTCATGAAGTCCATCGTCACGACCACGACGATCAGCAGCGACGTGCCGCCGAAGAAGAACGGAACGTTCTTCCACGCGATCAGGAAATTCGGGATGAAAGACACGACCACCAGATACAGCGAACCGATCGCGGTAAGGCGCAGCGTGATCTTCTCGACGTACTTCGCGGTCTGCTCGCCCGGGCGATAGCCGGGAATGAACGCGCCGCTCTTCTTCAGGTTTTCCGCGGTGTCCTTCGGGTTGTACTGCAGCGCCGTATAGAAGAAGGAAAAGAAAATGATGGCTCCCGCATACAGCAGCTCGTACAATGGCTGGCCGGGTGCGAGGGTCGCCGCGAGGTCGCGCAGCCAGATCGTGCGCTCGCCCGAGCCGAACCATTGGGCCATGGTCGCGGGGAACAGGATGATCGAGGACGCGAAGATCGGCGGGATCACGCCCGACATGTTGATCTTGAGCGGCAGGAACGACTGCTGCCCCGCGTACACCCGGTTACCCACCTGGCGCTTGGCGTAGTTCACCTGGATCTTGCGCAGCGCCCGCTCCACGAACACCACGAACCCGGTGACCACCACGACCAGGAGCCCGATGCCGAGGGCGAGGAGCACCGAATACGCGCCGGTATTGACCTGCTCGAGCGTCTGCCCGATCGCGCGCGGCAACCCCGCGACGATGCCGCTGAAGATGATCAGCGAGATCCCGTTGCCGAGACCCCGTTCGGTGATCTGCTCGCCGAGCCACATCAGGAACATCGTCCCGGTCACCAGCGTCACCGCCGAGACCAGCCGGAACCCCATACCCGGCGCGATCACCAGTCCGGCTTGCGCTTCCAGCGCGATGGAGATGCCGAGCCCCTGGAAGAACGACAGGCCCAACGTCGCGTAGCGCGTGTACTGCGTGATCTTGCGCCGCCCGGCCTCGCCTTCCTTCTTCAGGGCCTCGAGCGTCGGCACGACCACGGTGCACAGCTGCATGATGATCGACGCCGAGATGTACGGCATGATCCCGAGCGCGAAGATGGAGAAGCGCTGCAGCGCACCGCCGGAGAACACGTTGAACAGGCCGAGGATCCCGCCCTGGTTCTGCCGGAACAATTCGTCCAGCACGGACGCGTTGATCCCCGGCACGGGGATATGCGTACCGACGCGATAGACGACGAGCGCGCCGAGCAGGAACAGCAGACGCCTCTTCAGGTCCGCGTACTTGGTTCCGCTCTTCTGTGCCGGATTGACGAAGGCCAAAGCGTTTCCTTAAGTCCGTTATTGCGCCGGGGCGCTGTCGCCCTTCGGAGCCTTATCAGCTTTCGGCGGCTTCTCGCCCTTTGCCGCCTTTTCGGTTTTCGCAGCCTTCTCGGCCTTGGCGGCGGCCTCGGCGAGATTCTTCTGCCACGGTTTCTCCGACGGAGCCTTCTGCGCCCTCACGGGCTCTCCCGCGAGGCTTCCGCCCACCGCCTCGATGGCCGCCCGGGCACCCTTGGTCACCGCGAGCCCGGAGAGCTTCACCGCCTTCTCGAGCCTGCCGGTCCGGATCACCTTGGCGGTCTTCGCCGCGGCTGGGACCAATCCCGCGGCCTTGAGCGCCAGGATGTCGATGTCGGCGATCGGCAGCTTGGCGAGATCCGACAGGCGGACTTCGGCCGTCTGCTCGGTGAGGTGCGAAACGAAGCCGCGCTTCGGGAGCCGTCGCTGGAGCGGCATCTGGCCGCCTTCGAAGCCGACCTTGTGAAAGCCGCCCGAGCGCGCCTTCTGCCCTTTGCTGCCGCGGCCCGCGGTCTTGCCCAGCCCGCTGCCGCTGCCGCGCCCGACCCGGCGGCGCCCTCGCTTGCTGCCCGCGGCGGGCTTGATCGTGTTCATGCGCATGGCGCTTCCTCGCGTTGTCCCCGGCATCGCTCAGCCGTTGCTCTGGCCGCCCTCGGTGACCTTGAGCATGTAGCCCACCTTGTCGATCATGCCCCGCACCTGCGGCGTGTCGAGCACTTCGACCGTGTGGCTGCGCCACTTGAGGCCGAGCCCGCGCACCGTCCTCCGATGGTCTTCGCGCTTGGCGGTGAGCCCCTTCACCAAGGTGATCCTAAGTTTCTTCTCGGCAGCCACCATTTCAACCCTCCAGCACCTGCTCGACGGTGAGCCCGCGCTTGGCGGCGATGTCCGCGGGCGCGTTGCCCGCCTCGAGCGCGTTGAGCGTCGCCCGCACCACGTTGTATGGGTTGGTCGACCCGTGGCACTTGGCCAGGATATTGGTGACGCCGACCACTTCGAACACGGCACGCATCGGACCGCCGGCGATGATTCCCGTGCCTTCCGAGGCCGGCTGCATCAATACCCGCGTCGCCCCATGGCGGCCCTCGACGGCGTGGTGCAGCGAGCCGCCTTTGAGCCGCACCTTGATCATTTTCCGCCGCGCCTGCTCCATCGCCTTCTGCACGGCCACCGGCACTTCCTTCGCCTTGCCCTTGCCCATGCCGACCCGGCCGTCGCCGTCGCCGACGACGCTCAATGCCGCGAAACCGAGAATCCGCCCACCCTTGACCACCTTGGTGACCCGGTTGATCGAGATCATCTTCTCGCGCAACCCGTCGCCGCGATCGTCCTGCTGCTGTTGCTGCCTTCCCGTTGGCTTGGCCATGTCCGATCTCGTCTTCTCGCCCGCGCTAGAACTTGAGCCCACTCTCGCGGGCGGCTTCGGCCAGCGCCTTCACGCGGCCGTGATACTTGAACCCGGAACGGTCGAAGGCGACCGTGTCGATGCCGGCGGCCTTCGCCTTTTCGGCGATGCGCTTGCCCACGATCGCTGCTGCCGCCCGATTGCCGCCGTTCTTGATCGTCTTGCGCACTTCGGCCTCGAGCGTCGACGCGCTCGCCAGCACCTTGTCTGCCGACGGCGCGATGATCTGCGCGTAGATGTGACCGTTCGACCGCGCGACCACCAGGCGGTTCGTGCGCTGCAGAGCGATGCGCAGCCGGGTCTTGCGGCTGCGGCGAGCGCGAGCGTCCTTCTTGTTCATGGTCCGATCTGCCTCCGATGCTCGGTAGCGTTATTTCTTCTTGGTTTCCTTGAGCGTGACGCGTTCGTCCGCGTAGCGCACGCCCTTGCCCTTGTACGGCTCGGGCGGGCGGTAGGCGCGGATCTCCGCCGCGACCTGCCCGACCTGTTGCTTGTCGGCACCCTTGATCACGATCTCGGTCTGCTGCGGCGTCTCGACCTTCACGCCCTTGGGCATCTTGTGCACGACCGGGTGGGAGAAGCCCAGCGACAGGTTGAGCTTGTCTCCCGCAGCCTGGGCGCGGTAGCCCACGCCTACTAGCGCGAGCCGCTTTTGGTAGCCCTCGGTCACGCCCTTGATCATGCCGGCGACGAGCGCCCGTACGGTGCCGTGCATGGCATTCGCCTGCGCGTTCGCCGCCTTGAAGGTGAGCGTGTCGCCGTTCTTCTCGATCGCCACCTCGGCACCGAAGCGGCGCGTCAGGGCGCCGAGCGGACCTTTGACGTGGATCTCGCCGTCGGCGAGCGTCACCTCGACCTTGGGCGGCAGCTTGACGGGGATCTTCCCAACGCGCGACATGGTCGATCTCCGCTCAGGCGACGATGCAGATGACTTCGCCGCCCACGCCCGAGGCGCGCGCCTTGCGATCGGTCATCACGCCGCGCGAGGTCGAGACGATGGCGATGCCGAGCCCGTTCATCACACGGGGGATCTCGTCCTTGCCCTTGTAGATGCGCAGCCCCGGCTTGGATACCCGCTCGATCTTCTCGATGACCGGACGGCCCGCGTAGTACTTCAACGCGATCTCGAGCTGCGGCCGGGTCTGCTCGCCCGTGACGCCGAAGTTCTCGATGTAGCCTTCGTCCTTCAGCACCTTGGCGATCGCCACCTTCACGCCCGACGAGGGCATGCGCACGGTCGCCTTTTCGGCGAGCTGCGCGTTGCGAATACGCGTCAGCATGTCGGCGATCGGATCAGTCATGCTCATGGTTCACCTCGGGAAACCCTCCCTACCAGCTCGCCTTGACGACGCCCGGGATCTCCCCGCGCATCGCGATCTCGCGCAACTTGTTCCGGCCGAGCCCGAACTTGCGGAACACGCCGCGCGGCCGGCCGGTGAGCGCGCAACGGTTGCGCAGCCGCGTGGGGCTCGAATCGCGCGGGAGCTGCTCGAGCTTCCGCCGGGCCGCCTGGCGCTCTTCGTCGGCAACCTTGGAATTGCCGATGATGGCGTGCAGCTCGGCTCGCTTCTTCGCGTATTTCTTGACCATCAACCGGCGCTTCTCGTCGCGATTGACGACTGCCGTTTTCGCCATGGCGTGCCTCGGTCTCGGTTCAGCTCTTGAACGGAAATTTGAACGCGGCGAGCAGCGCTCTCGCCTCGGCATCGCTCTTCGCCGTCGTCGCGATCGTGATGTTGAGCCCGCGAATCGCGTCGATCTTGTCGTACTCGATCTCGGGAAAGATGATCTGCTCCTTGACGCCCAAGCTGAAGTTGCCCCGGCCGTCGAACGACCGGCTCGACACACCGCGGAAGTCGCGCACCCGCGGGAGCGCGATCGACACCAGCCGGTCGAGGAATTCGTACATGCGCGCCTGGCGCAGCGTCACCATGCAGCCGATGGGGTAGCCGGTGCGGATCTTCCAGGCCGCGATCGACTTCCTGGCCTTGGTCACCACCGGCTTCTGGCCCGAGAGCTTGGTGAGGTCGCCCACCGCGTTGTCGAGAATCTTCTTGTCCGCGACCGCCTCCCCCACGCCCATGTTGAGCACGATCTTGGACAACCTCGGGACTTCCATCGTCGACTTGTAGCCGAACTGCTTGATCAGCGCCGGCACGATTTCCTTGTTGTAGATCTCCTTCAAGCGGGCCATGGTCAGGCTCCGAGCACTTCGCCGTTCGATTTGAAGAAGCGGACCTTGCGGCCGTCCTGCAGTGTCCGGAAGCCGATGCGGTCCGCCTTCTTGGTCAGCGGGTTCCAGATCGCCACGTTGGAGACGTGGATCGGCATCTCCTTGGTGTTGATGCCCCCGGGCTGATTCTTCATCGGGTTGGGCTTGGTGTGCTTCTTCACCTGGTTGATCCCGGCCACCAGCACATAGTCCGCGCTGACGATCCGCGTCACCTCGCCACGCTTGCCCTTGTCGCGGCCGGCGATCACCAGCACGTTGTCGCCCTTTTTGATCTTGCGCATGAGCGGAGCCCCCTTACAGCACTTCCGGCGCGAGCGACACGATCTTCATGAAGGCTTCCGTGCGCAGCTCCCGCGTTACCGGCCCGAAAATGCGCGTGCCGATCGGCTCCAGCTTCGGGGTGAGCAGCACCGCCGCGTTGGTGTCGAATTTCACCTTAGCGCCGTCGTCGCGGCGCACCCCCTGGCGGGTGCGCACCACCACGGCGTGGTAGATCTCTCCCTTCTTCACCCGCCCGCGCGGTGCGGCGTCCTTGATGCTGACCCTGATCACGTCGCCGATGTGCGCGTAGCGGCGCTTGCTGCCGCCGAGCACCTTAATGCACATCACTTGCCGGGCGCCGGTGTTGTCGGCGACCTCCAGCATCGTCTGCATCTGGATCATTACCGTTTTTCTCCAACTTGACCCGCGAGGGCAGCCCGCAAGCCCGAGGCATCGGGTGCTTGCAGGGCCGCCCGCGTCCCGACGTGCTTCGCGGCGGCCAGTCTTGGAACCCGTCCCGGGTAGAGCCGCGGTCGCCGGAGCATGCTTCGCGCTCGCGAGCGTCCGCGGCGGGCGAATCCAATATTATGGCAAGCTTTGTGCTTCTTCGCAAGTCTTCCGGCCGATCAACGACTTAAACCTCCTCAGATGACCTTCGCCTTCTCGATCAGCCGCTTCACGCGCCACGCCTTGGTCTTGGCGAGCTTGCGACAGGCTTCGATCTCGACCAGGTCGCCTTCCTTGCACTCGTTGTTCTCGTCGTGCGCGTGATACTTCTTCGACCGGGTGACGACCTTGCCGTACAGCGGATGCTTGACCCGGCGCTCGACGAGCACGGTCACCGTCTTGTTCATCTTGTCGCTGACCACCCGCCCGACCTGGGTCTGGATGAGCCTCCTCTTGACGGCCGCTTCTGCCGACGGCGCGGTCGCCTGTAGCGTTTCACTCATGCTTGTCCCGCCTTCTGGTTGAGCAGCGTCTTGACGCGCGCGATGTCACGCCGTACGCGCACGATGTTGGCGCTGTTGGTGAGCTGCTGCGTCGCCTTTTGCATGCGCAGCCCGAACTGCTCCTTCATGAGCGCGTTGAGCTCGGTCCTGAGCTCGTCCGGCGACTTCTCGCGTAGGTCCCGCTTGCGTTGCGAACGCTTCATATGCTCTCCATCAGCCGCCGAGAAGCCGGTACACGAATGTCGTGCGGATCGGGAGCTTGGCCGCCGCCAGCGCGAACGCCTCGCGCGCGATCGGCTCGTCCACGCCGTCCATCTCGTAGAGCACCTTGCCCGGCACGATCTCGCAGACGTAGTACTCGGGGTTGCCCTTGCCGTTGCCCATCCGCACCTCGGCCGGTTTCTGCGACACCGGCTTGTCCGGAAAGATGCGGATCCAGATCCGCCCGCCACGCTTGATGTGGCGCGTCATCGCCCGGCGGGCGGCCTCGATCTGCCGCGCCGTGAGCCGTCCGCGGCCGACGGCCTTCAAGCCGTATTCGCCAAAGCTGACCTTAGCACCGACGGTCGCCACACCCTTGTTGCGACCCTTCTGCTCCTTGCGGTATTTCCTTCTAGCTGGCTGCAGCATTCTTGGCTCCTGCGCTCCTGCGCGTGCGCTTCGGCGCTTCGGGCGCCGGCGCGGGCGCGGCCTGCGGCTCGGCGTTGTGCGGCAGCACCTCGCCCTTGAACACCCAGACCTTGATCCCGATCACGCCGTACGTCGTCTTCGCCTCGGCGAAGCCGTAGTCGATATCCGCGCGCAGCGTATGCAGCGGCACTCGACCCTCGCGATACCACTCGGTGCGCGCGATCTCGATGCCGTTCAACCGCCCGGCGCTCATGATCTTGATGCCCTGGGCGCCCAGCCGCATGGCGTTCTGTATCGCGCGCTTCATCGCCCGCCGGAACATGATCCGCTTCTCGAGCTGTTGCGCGATCGAGTCGGCCACGAGCTGCGCGTCGATCTCGGGCTTGCGGATTTCCTCGATATTGAGGCCGACCTCCGTGCCCATCATCTTGCGCAGGTTGGCGCGCAGCGTCTCGATGTCCTCGCCTTTCTTGCCGATGACCACGCCCGGACGCGCGCTGTGGATGGTGATGCGCGCGTTCTTCGCCGGCCGCTCGATGGTGATCTTGGAGACCGACGCGTGGGCGAGCTTCTTACGGAGGTAGTCGCGGACTTTGACGTCTTCGTTCAGCGTGGTCGCGAAATGCTTGCTATTGGCGTACCACTTCGACGCCCAGTCGCGGTTCACCGCGAGGCGGAATCCGGTCGGATTGATCTTCTGTCCCATGAGTTACCTTCCCTTGTCGTCGCCGACGGTGACGCGGATGTGGCAGGTCTGCTTGAGGATCACGTTCCCGCGACCCTTGGCGCGGGCGATGAACCGGCGCAGATTCTCCGCCTTGTCCACAAGGATCGTGCGCACCTTGAGCTCGTCGATGTCCGCGCCGTCGTTGTGCTCGGCGTTGGCGATGGCCGACTCGAGCACGCGCTTGATGATCTTCGCGCCCTTCTTTGGACTGAAGGAGAGGACGTCGAGCGCCTTGCCGACGGGCAGCCCACGGATCTGGTCGGCGACGAGCCGACCCTTCTGGGCCGAGAGCCGTACGCCGCGCAGGATCGCTGTAGTTTCCATGTTTCGCTCCTGGAAGCCTTTCATCTCCTCGGCGGCATGGTCGGTGCGACCACCTTCTTGTCCGCGGAATGGGCTTTGAACGTGCGCGTCAACGCGAACTCGCCGAGCTTGTGCCCGACCATGTTCTCCGAGATGTACACGGGAATGTGCTGCTTGCCGTTGTGCACCGCTATGGTCAAACCGACGAAATCGGGCGTGATCGTCGAGCGCCGCGACCAGGTCTTGATCGGCCGCTTGTCGAAGGTCGCGCGCGCCGCGTCGACCTTCGCCTGCAGGTGGTGATCGACGAACGGACCCTTCTTGATCGAACGTGCCATCGTTGCCTTATCCCTTCTTCACCGCGTGCCGGCGGCGGATGATCATGCCGTCGGTGCGCTTGTTCTTGCGCGTCTGATACCCCTTGGTCGGCGTACCCCATGGCGAGACCGGGTGCCGGTTGCCGCGCGTGCGTCCGCCATGCGGGTGGTCGACCGGGTTCATGACCTCGCCGCGAACGGTGGGACGGATGCCCCGCCAGCGGGTCGCGCCGGCTTTGCCGATCGAGCGCAGGTTGTGCTCCTCGTTGCCGACCGAGCCGATGGTCGCGCGGCAGTCGACGTGCACCTTGCGGATCTCGCCCGAGTGCATGCGCAGTTGCGCGTAGGCGCCTTCGCGCGCCAGGAGCTGCACCGACGCTCCCGCCGAGCGGGCGATCTGTGCGCCTTTCCCGGGGAGCATCTCGACGCAGTGGATCGTCGTGCCCACGGGGATGTTGCGAAGCGGCAGGCAGTTGCCGGACTTGATCGGCGCGTCGGCGCCGTTCATGAGCTGAGCGCCGACCGCCACCCCGCGCGGCGCGATGACGTAGCGCCGCTCGCCGTCGGCGTAGAGCAGCAGCGCGAGATGCGCGCTGCGGTTCGGGTCGTACTCGAGCCGCTCGACCTTGGCGGCGATGCCATCCTTGTTGCGCCGGAAGTCGACCATACGGTAGTGGCGCTTGTGGCCGCCGCCCTGATGCCGGGTCGTGATGTGGCCGTTGTTGTTGCGGCCGGACCCGCGCTTCTTGCTCTCCACGAGCCGCTCGAACGGTCCGCCGCGGTGCAGATCGGGGTTGACGACCTTGACCAGCGCGCGGCGACCGGGCGAGGTCGGCTTGACTTTGACCAGTGCCATGGGCCTATGCCTCTTGCGCGAAGTTGATTTCGTGGCCGGGCTTCAGGCTCACGTACGCCTTCTTCCAATGGCGTCGCCGCCCGGTGTAGGCGCCGAAGCGTTTGGGCTTGCCGTGGACGTTCACCATCTGCACGCTCTCGACCTCGACCTTCTTGTCCTTCCACACCAGCTCCACGGCCGCCTTCACGTCCTTCTTCGTCGCGTCGGGGCGGACCCGGAAGATGACCTGGTTGTGGCGATCGGCGATAGAGGTCGCCTTTTCGGAAACAACCGGGGCGAGCAGGATCGTCATCAGCCGCTGCTCGTTGACGCCGGGCGCCGCGGCAGCCGGTGCTGTCTTTCGCCTCCTCATGCCAGAATCTCCTCGAATTGCGCCAGCGCGCCCCGGGTCAGCAGCACGTTCTCGAAGCGCACCAGGCTGACCGGGTCGACCCGCTTCGTCTCCAGAACGAGCACGTTGGGGAGGTTGCGCGAGGACAGGAAGATGTTCTCGTCGACGTTGTCGGTGACGACGAGCACCGTGCCCGAAAGCCCCAGCGCCTTCATCTTCTGCGCGAAGAGCTTCGTCTTCGGCGCCTCGAGCGCGATCCGCTCGACGACCGACAAGCGCCCTTCGCGAACGAGCTGCGACAGGATCGATGCGATCCCCGCGCGGTACATCTTGCGGTTGATCTTCTGCGAGAAGTTCTCGTCCGGCGAGCTCGGGAAGATCTTGCCGCCGCCGCGCCACAGCGGGCTGTTGGCCTGACCGGCGCGGGCGCGGCCCGTGCCCTTCTGCTGCCAGGGTTTCTTGTGCGACTTGTTGATCTCGCCGCGCGACTTCTGCGCCCGGTTGCCGCTGCGCGCGTTGGCCTGGAACGCGGTCACGAGCTGATGGATCAACGCCTCGTTGTACTCGCGGGCGAACAATGCGTCCGGCGCACAGAGCGTGCTCGCCGGCTTGCCGCTGTCGTCTATGAGCTTGAGATCCATGATCAGGCCTCTTTCTTGGCCGGGGCCTTGACCGACGGCCGGACCACGATGTGGCCACCGTCGGCGCCGGGCACCGCGCCCCTGACGAGCAGCAGCCCGCGCGCGGCGTCGACGCGGATGACCTTGAGCGCCTGCACGGTACGCCGCACGTTGCCGTACTGGCCCGCCATGCGCTTGCCTGGAAAAACCCGCCCCGGATCCTGCGCCATGGAAATCGAGCCCGGTGTGTTGTGCGACAGCGAGTTGCCGTGCGACGCGCGATTCGAGCTGAAGTTGTGGCGCTGGATCACCCCCGAAAAGCCGCGGCCCTTGCTCGTCCCCGCGACATCGACCCACTGGCCGACCGCGAAGGTTTCCACACTCACCGTCTCACCGACCTTCAGGTTCGGGAGCTCTTCGGGCGCGACCGGAAACTCCTTGAGCAATTCGCCCGCCTCGACGCCCGCCTTGGCCAGATGCCCGGCCTGCGCCTTGTTGACGCGCCGCGCCCGGCGCTTGCCGTAGGTCACCTGCACTGCGGCGTAGCCGTCGTTTTCCAGGGTCTTGATCTGCGTGATGCGGTTTCCCCCCACGTCGAGCACCGTAACCGGGACGGCGGCGCCCTCGTCGGTGAACACCCGGGTCATGCCGATCTTTCGACCCACCAGTCCGAGACTCATTGCGTTGTCCTTTCCTTGCCGCCGATTGCGATTGATCGACGGCTAACGTTCCGACATCTTCCAGCTTCCAACATCTTCCAGCGCTTCAGGCACCGTGAGACACGGAGGCGCCGAGAAAGACACGATGCGAAAACGAATCCTCCGTGTCTGTGCGTCTGCCTGTCGATTCGCCCTACTGCAGCTTGATTTCCACATCGACGCCTGCCGGCAGGTCGAGCTTCATCAACTGGTCGACGGTCTTGTCGGTCGGGTCGACGATGTCCATCAGTCGTAGGTGCGTGCGGATCTCGAGCTGGTCGCGCGAGGTCTTGTTCACGTGCGGCGAGCGCAGGATGTCGAAGCGCTCGATCTTCGTCGGCAGCGGCACCGGACCCTTCACGACCGCGCCCGAACGCTTGGCCGTCTCGACGATCTCCTGCGCCGATTGGTCGATCAGCTTGTAGTCGAAAGCCTTTAGGCGGATGCGGATTCGTTGATTTTGCATATTGATTCCTTACTCGATCACCTTCGCCACCACCCCGGCACCCACCGTGCGCCCGCCCTCGCGAATCGCAAAGCGCAACCCCTCCTCCATGGCAATGGGCGCAATGAGCGTCACCGTCATCTGTATGTTGTCCCCAGGCATCACCATCTC
>DASVPH010000112.1:0-30073 GCA_036382945.1 Casimicrobiaceae bacterium | reverse complement strand
AGCTTCTCGCCCACGTGCTTCCCGAGGATCGCGACCGCCTCGAAGACGCGGTGAAGCAGCACTTAGAGCGGCGCGAGCCGTTCGACATCGAGTACCGCATGCGCCGCAAGGATGGACGCACGATCTGGTGTCACGACGTCGGGCAGGCGGTCTGGGACGAGGGCGGGCGCGTCACGCGCTTCTCCGGCTCGATCTCCGATATCACGGCGCGCAAGGAAGCCGAAGCGCGGGTCGTGCAGCTCATCGCCGAGCGCGACACGCTGCTCGAAAACGCCCCGGTCGGGATCGCGTTCCTCAAAGACCGCCAGGTCATGCAGTGCAACCAGGCGTTCGCGCAGATGCTGGGCTACGAGCGCGCCGAGCTGCTCGGCCGGTCGACGCGCCCGTTGTACGAGTCCGAGGCCATCTACGAGGCGCGCGGACGCGAGGCGTATCAGGTGATCGCCAAGCGCGGCAGCCTCGCCGGCGACGCGCCGATGCGGCGCAAGGACGGGAGCGTGTTGTGGGTGCACCATCGGGTCTCGCCGGTCGACCGCAGCGACCTCAGTCAAGGCATCGTCTGGGCGATCCAGGACGTGAGCGAGCGCAAGCAGGCGGAGGAGCGCCTGGCCCATCTCGCGCATCACGATATTCTGACCGAGCTGCCGAACCGGTCGCTCTTCGGCGACCGGCTGAACCAGGCGCTGGTCCAGGCGCGGCGCGACGGGTCTCTGGTTGGCATCCTGTTCGTCGACATCGATCGCTTCAAGGTCACCAACGACACGCTGGGCCACGAGGTCGGCGACCGCCTGCTGCGCGCGGTGGCCGATCGGCTCAACGCGTCGCTCCGCGCGGGGGACACGGTGGCGCGGTTCGGCGGGGACGAGTTCGCGGTGATCCTCCCAGGCATCGACACCGCGCGCGCGGCGGGCAACGTGGCGCAGAAGATCCTCACGGTGCTCGCCAAGCCGATCACGGTCGCCAAGCACCAGGTGTACATCTCGGCGAGCATCGGCGTCACGGTTTACCCCGCCGACAGCGACGACCCGGAGGCGCTGATACGCAACGCCGATATCGCGATGTACCGCGCCAAGGAGCAGGGAGGCAATACCTACCAGTACTTCACGCAGGAGATCAACGCCAAGGCGCTGCGTTACCTCAAGCTGGAAACGGAGCTGCGCCGGGCGCTGGCAGAGGGTGAATTCCGCCTGCACTATCAGCCCCGGGTTGAGGTCGCTTCCGGGCGTATCACCGGCATCGAGGCGCTGCTGCGGTGGCAGTCGCCCGACCACGCTCTGCAGCCGCCCGCCGAGTTCGTGCCGCTGCTCGAGGAATCCGGGCTCATCATCCCGGTTGGAGAGTGGGTGCTGGCGACGGCGTGCCGGCAGGCGAAGACCTGGGAGCAGGCCGGACTGCCGCGCGTCCCCATCGCGGTCAATGTCTCCGCGCGGCAGTTCCGTCGCGGGAACCTTCCGCAGACCGTGACCCGCGTGCTGCGCGAGACCGGGCTCGCGCCCGATCAGCTCGAGCTCGAGATCCCGGAGAACGCCATGATGCTCGATGCCGGCGAGGCCATCCCGGCGCTGGCGGGGCTCAAGGCGCTCGGCGTCGGGCTGTCCATCGACGACTTCGGCACCGGATATTCCTCGCTCAACTACCTCAAGCGCTTCGACGTCGACAGCCTGAAGATCGACCGCTCGTTCATCAAGGACATCACGCTCGACGCCGACATCGACACCATCACCATGGCCATCATCGCCGTGGCCCACGCGCTCGGCTGCAAGGTGATCGCCGAGGGTGTGGAGACCCGCGCCCAGCTCGAGTTCCTTTCAGGCCAGGGCTGCGACGAATATCAGGGCTACTTCTTCTCGAAGCCGCTCGACGCCGACGCGCTCGAGGCGTTGTGGCGGTCACGGAGCGCCGGAGTCGCTACCCTGGACCTGAAGCGGGCGATCCGCTGACGCGATTCAGAAGTGAGGCGCGTGTTTCACAAGCTCACCGGCCCGCGCGGACCGTTCAGCATCGCGGCAAGCCGCGGCTCTCCGGCGAACGTGACCTTCAACACATCCTGCACACCGAGCGCGGCGAGCGCCGAGCGGATCGCGGAGGGCTCGGGATGCGCGCCGGCGAACGCGACCAGGCGCACGCCCGACTCGGGCATCGCATCGGCCGGGTGGCGCTCGCCGGCCCACTGGATCAGCGTCGGCAGAAGGCCGGCGCCGGGAAGATGGCCGTCCGCGGGGATCGTGATCCGCCATTCGAACGCGTCGCGCCTCATCGAATGGATCTCGCCCGGATCGGTGCGACAGGCGCGCCGTGCCGCCTCGATGTCATCGCTGCGCGCCACCCAGTGAATCAGTCGCGGCGCCTCTTCCAGGCTCGCGCGCAGCGCAGCGCTGTCGAGCGCGAACCAGCGCGGCCGCGGCGGCGCCGTGCCGTCCGGGTCGATCGCGATCACTTCGATGTAGAGCCGCGGGCCGACGCGAAGCAGGCTGTTGTGCGTGCCCATCGCGACGTGCCTTCCACCGCGCTGCGGCCGCACGCCGAGGAGCGATTGAAGATGATCCTCGCCCTGCTCGAGCGTGGCGGCCGCGACGACGAGATGGTCGACCTCGACGCGGATCATCAGGCTCCTTAGCCGGGCGCGGTCTCGTGCGCCGCGAAGTCGACCTCGACCTTCGCTCCGTTGGGGTCGTGGAAGAAGACCTGCCACACGCCCGAGCCGACCTGTCTGCGGCAGACGTGCTCGATCCCGCGCAACTTGAGCTTGCCGAGCATTGCCGCGAGATCGCGCCCGGTGAAGGCCATGTGATCGATCACTCCGGCTTTGAGCTCGCTCTTCGGCCGGCCGCCGATCACGTGCAGGATCGGTTGGCCGTTGGCGTAAAGCCACGCGCCCGGGAACTCGAAGTTCGGCCGCGCCCCGGCCGTGAGCCCGAGCAGATCCGCGTAGAAACCGATCGTGCCTTCCACGTCGTCGGTCAGGATCGTGAAATGGTTCATGCCTTCGATAGCCATCGTGACCTCCTCCGACTCCTCCTAGCCGCCTGGCCGCCGACTCACCTCGGAGCTGCGGCGTCGCGCCGGTGGAGTTGTGCCGCGAAGAACTCGCCGAGGAGCGCGGTCGCGTCCGGCGGTTGCGAATCATTGTACGCAAAGTTCGCGTCGCCGCCGCTCCAGGCGTGCCCGAGACCGGCCACATGCACCCGCCGCGCCACGACGCGTCCGTCGACGCGGTAGTCCTCGGTGGTCAGGGTGCGACCGTCGGCAAGCGCCGTCTCGGCCCGGGCGTCGGCCTGAGGCAGAGCGTCGCCGTTCTGCGGCGGCCGCCCGTTGAAGACGAGGAATTGCCGCACGACCTCGAGCGCGTTCTTCTCGGCGACCACCGGGTCGCGCTCGCCGTGGATCACGCACACCGGCAGCGGCAGCGCGCGCGGCGAGGTCAGCTCGCGCGCTTCGCGCGCGATCGCCTCGACGTCGCCGTCCGCGCCGGCGCCGAGCACCTTCAGCGCCATGATCGGGCTCGACGCCGCGCCGCAAGCCACACCCGAGTGCAAGCCCACCGCCGCGAACAGCTTGGCGAAGCGCAAGGCGAGCACCGCAGCGAGACACGCGCCCGCCGACATGCCGGCGAGGAAGATGCGGCGCGGGTGGGCGCCGTAGAGCCGGCGCACGGCGCGGATCTGGCCCGCGACGATGGCGGCTTCGCCCTTGCCGGCGATGGTGCGGCGATCGAACCAGTTCCAGCATCCCCACGAATTGGCATGCCGGCTCTGTCGCGGCAGCAGCACGAGCCAACCGTGCTCGTCGGCGAACGCCGCAATCCGTGTGCCGGCGGCGAATTCCTCGGGGGTCTGTCGGCAGCCGTGGAGCAGAACGAGCAGCGGCCGGCGTCGCCAGTGCGTGTAGCCGCGCGGCACGTAGACCAGATAGTCGCGCGAGGGCCACATCCACGGCGCGACCGATATCCAGCCGTGCCAGGAAAACTTGCTGCCCGTCTCGAAGCGTCCCGGCTCCGGCGGCGCGCGGCGGAAGAGCCGAGCAAGGAGCTCGCGGAGGCGGGCGAGGAGCGGCCGCTGCGGCTCAGATGAGGATGACGTCGTACTGCTCCTGCGTGTACAGCGTTTCGACCTGCAGCGAGATCGGCTTGCCGATGAAGTCGCCGAGCTGCGCCAGGCTCTGCGACTCCTCGTCGAGGAACAGATCGATCACCGATTGCGAGGCGAGGATGCGGAACTCGCGCGCGTTGAACTGCTTCGACTCGCGCACCACTTCGCGCAGGATCTCGTAGCACACCGTCTGCGCGGTCTTGATCTCGCCGCGGCCGCCGCAGGTCGCGCACGGCTCGCACAGAATGTGCGCCAGGCTCTCGCGGGTGCGCTTGCGCGTCATCTCGACTAGGCCCAGCTGGGTGAAGCCGTTGACGGTGAGGCGTGTGCGGTCGCGCTCGAGCGCCTTGTTGAGCTCCGCCAGCACCGCGCTGCGGTGGTCGGCGTTCTCCATGTCGATGAAGTCGATGATGATGATTCCGCCGAGGTTGCGCAGGCGCAGTTGCCGCGCGATGACCTGCGCCGCCTCGAGGTTGGTCTTGAAGATGGTGTCGTCGAAGCTGCGCCCGCCGACGAAGCCGCCGGTGTTGACATCGATCGTGGTCATCGCCTCGGTCTGGTCGATGATGAGGTAGCCGCCGGACTTGAGCTCCACGCGGCGGGCGAGCGCCTTCTCGATCTCGTCCTCGACGCCGTGCAGGTCGAACAGCGGCCGCTCGCCGCCGCTGTAGTGGGTGATGCGCTCGACGATCGCCTGGGTGTATTGCCGCGCGAACTCCTGCATCTTCTGGTGCGTCTCGCGCGAGTCGACCAGGATGCGCGCGGTCTCCTCGGTCGCCATGTCGCGCAGCACGCGCTGCGCGAGCGAGAGGTCCTGATAGATCGGCGAGGGTACCGACAGCGTGCCGGCCTTGGCGGTGAGATCGGCCCACAGCCTGGTCAGGTACTCGATGTCGTTCTGCATCTCGCGCTCGGTGGCGGTCTCGGCCACGGTGCGGATGATGAAGCCGCCGGCGAGCCCTTGGGGCAGGAGCTGCTGCAGCTTCCCGCGCAGGCTCTCGCGCTCGGCCTCGTCCTCGATGCGCTGCGAGATGCCGATGTGCGAATCCTGCGGCAGATACACCAGCAGCCGGCCGGCCAGGCTCACCTGCGTGGACAGCCGCGCGCCCTTGGAGCCGATCGGATCCTTGATCACCTGCACCAGCAGCGACTGGCCTTCGTGCAGGATGCGCTCGATCGGCTTGCTGTCGTGGCCGTCCTGGCGGTGCTCCCAGATATCGGCGATGTGCAGGAACGCGGCCCGCTCGAGCCCGATCTCGACAAACGCCGATTGCATGCCGGGGAGCACGCGCGCGACCCGGCCGACGTAGATGTTGCCGACCAGCCCGCGCGCCGAGGAGCGCTCCATGTGCAGCTCCTGCACCACCCCCTGTTCCAGCACCGCCACCCGCGTTTCCTGCGGCGTGACGTTGATCAGGATTTCGTTGCTCACAGAACCTGGTAGCCGATCCGCGTCAGGATCTGCGCGGTCTCGAACAGCGGCAGGCCCATCACGCCCGAATAGCTGCCGTCCAGATGCTGCACGAAAGCCGCAGCCCGGCCTTGGATCGCATAGGCACCCGCCTTGTCGAACGGCTCGCCGGTCGCGACGTAGCGCTCGATCTCGTCCTTGGGCACGACGCGCAAAGTCACCCGCGACGACGACACGGCCTGCGCGAGCTCCGCCTGCCAGCGGATCGCCACGGCCGTGAGCACCTCGTGCGTGCGGCCCGAGAGCGCTTCGAGCATCGCGACCGCGTCGGCCGCGTCCTTCGGCTTGCCGAGCACCGTTCCCTCGAGCACGACTTCGGTGTCGGCCGCGAGCACCGGTTTCGGCGTGAGCCCGCGCCGACCCATGCGATGCCAGCCCACCGACGCCTTGAGCCGGGCGATGCGCTTGACGTACTCGACCGGCGGCTCGTCCCGGCGCAGCGCCTCGACGATGTCCTGCTCGCGGCCCGGTGCCTCGCGCAGCAGCAGCTCGGTGAACTCGACGCCGATCTGCCGCAGCAGCTCCTGCCGGCGCGGACTCTTCGAGGCGAGATACACCGAGGGTCGCTCGGTGAGAACGAACGGTTCGCTCATTCGCGATGATAGGGGTGACCTGCGAGCAGGCAGCTCGCACGATAAAGCTGCTCGGCAAGCACGACGCGCGCCAGGCCGTGCGGCAATGTTAGCGCGGAAAGGGCCACGATGACATCGGCATCGCGCTTGATGCTCTCGGCAATCCCGTCGGCGCTGCCGATGACGAAGGCGACCGCCTCGCCGCGATCGCGCCAGTCGACGAGCCGCGCGGCGAGATGCGCCGTGGTCCACGGCTCGCCGCGCTCGTCGAGCGCGACAACGCACCAACCCGTGGTCGCCGCGCCGATGCGTTTCGCTTCCTGCGCGAGCGCCTGCTCGAGGCTACGGCCGCGCCCGCGCGGCTGCGGCTTGATCTCGACGAGCTCCAGCGCGAGCTCGCGCGGCATGCGGCGGGCGTAATCTTCGAACGCGGCATCGACCCAGGCGGGCATGCGCTGTCCGAGCGCGACGATGCGGAGCTTCATCGTGTTGCGGCCCGGGTGACCCCGCACTCGAACCGGGGAACCCCGTGGCGGCGTTTCGCGGCGTCGAGCTTCCCGGGGGTTCGCGCTTCGCGCTACGCCGGGACGGATACCTTGCCGCGCCGCCGAGGCTCGGGAGGCGTCCACAACTCTTCGAGGTTGTAGTACGCGCGCGCGGCCGGCTGCATGATGTGCACGACGATCTCGCCGCCGTCGACCAGCACCCATTCGCCCGTCTGCTCACCTTCCACGCCGATGATCATCGCGCCCGCGCTCTTGAGCGCTTCGCGAACGTGCTCGGAAAGCGCCTTCACCTGCCGGGGCGACTCGGCGGTGGCGATGATCAGGGTGTCGTAGAGGCTGGTCAGCTTGCGGACATTGAGAACGGTGATGTCGCGGGCTTTGATGTCTTCGAGGGCGGAGACTGCGGTCTTTCCGATCTTGTTGAGACGCATCCTAGGGCGAACGATAGAGTTGATTGCGGTCAATATAGTCCAGAACCGCGGCGGGAAGCAAACCGCGCACCCGTTCGCGTCCTGTGCCTCCGAGCGCGAGCGCGGCGCGCAGCTCGCGCGCCGCGATCGGCTGCGGCTCGACCGGCACGCGCACGATCGATCCGGCGAGCGTGCGTTCGAGCCGCGCGCTATCGGACGTGAGCCTGCGCTCCCAGTGCACGCGCAGGGGCGCGGGCAGGCCGGCGCCCGCGGGCGGCGCGCCGGGACGCTCGGCGACGACGAAATGCGCCAGTGTGAACAGCCGCTCCCAATGCCACCATTGGGCGAGTCCGGCGAAGGCGTCGGCCCCGATCAGCACGGCGAGCGGCAGCGCCGGCTGCTCGGCGTGCAGCTCTTCGAGCGTGGTCAGGGTGTAGCTTGGGCCGGCGCGGACGATCTCGCGTGAATCGGCGGTGAGGCCGGGAAACTCGGCGCACCCCAACGCCGTCATCGCGAACCGATGCTCGGCGGAGGCGACCGGCGGCGCGCGATGCGGTGGGATGCCGGCGGGGATCAATCGCACCTCGACGAGCCCCAGCGCGGCCCGCGCGTCGGCCGCGAGGCGCAGGTGGCCGTAGTGAATCGGGTCGAAGGTGCCGCCCAGAATCGTCAGCAGCCGCAGCATGCGGGTCATTGCCGCGGACGCCGCTCCCGGCGCCGCCGCGGAGCGTCGCCGGGTCCGGCCTCAGGCCGCACGGCGGGAGCCGGAGACGAGCGCCTCGACGTGATCGAGGTCGGATTGAATGATGCGCAGAACTTCATCGTTGATCACCTCGGTGTCGCGCAGTTGCATCAGCTCGGCCCGCTCTGCGCGCAACGCCACCAGGCGCAGCCGCCGCTCGGCTTCGCGCGCGGCGTCGACGCGCTTGCGCCGCTCGGCGTTGGCCGAGTGCTGGCCGATGCGCCGCTCGTACTCTTCGAGGAGCGCCTGCGCGTACGCGACCTCGCCGGGCGCGGAGAGCCGGGAGAGCTCCTGCCGGATGGCCAATGCGGCGGCCTGCGCCGTTGCCAGTCGCGCCGCGCGCTCCTCGCGTTCGGCGATGCCGTCGCCGCGAATGTTGAGCCACCGGATCAGCAGCGGCAGCGTGAGCCCGTTGAATACGAGCGTGATCACGATCACGCCCGCGGCGAGCAGGATGACGAGCTCGCGGCCCGGCAACGGCGCTCCGGTCGCGGTCGTGAGCGGGAGCGACAGCGCGGCCGCCAGCGTCACCGCGCCACGGATGCCGGCCCAGCCGACGACGAAGACATTGCGCGGATCCTGCCACCCCTCGCGCTCGCGAATGCGTCGCGACAGCAGCGCAGGCACGTACGCCGCGGGATAGACCCAGGCGAGGCGCAGCACGATCACCAGCGCGGTCACCCCCAGGCCGAGCAGGAGCAGGCTGACCGCGCTCGTCTGCGGGACGCCCGCGATGACCGCGTGCAACCCCACGCCGAGCAGCAGGAACACCAGTCCGTTGAAGGCGTAGGTGAGCATCGTCCAGACTTCCCAGGCGTGCGTGCGCGTCGCGAGATCGACGTGCCGCGTGTCGTCCACGCCGGCGTAGAGCCCCGCGCCGACGACCGCGAGAATGCCGCCCAGCCCCACGGCCTCAGCGGCGAGGTACGCGGCGTAGGGCGTCAGCAGCGATATCAGCGTCTGGACCGTCGGGTGGCCGATGCAGAACCGCACCAGACGCGCGCGCAGCTTGCCGATCGCCCAGGCCGAACCCAGGCCGAGCGCGAAGCCGCCGCCCGAGAGCAGGAACAGTTGCAGCGCGGCGTCGCTCCAGCTGAACGCGCCGGTGGCGAGCGCCGCCGCAGCGAACTTGAACGCGACCAGCCCCGACGCGTCGTTGATGAGGCTCTCGCCGTCGAGGATCGTCGTCGTGCGCGCGGGCACGTTGAGTTTGCCGGTCACGGCGCTGACCGCGACGGCGTCGGTCGGCGAGATCACGGCGCCGAGCGCGAAGGCCGCGGCCAGCGGCAGGGTGGGCATGAGCCAGTGCAGCAGATAGCCGACTGCGACGACGGTGAAGAGCACCAGCCCGAAGGCGAGCAGCAGCACGGGCCTCAGCACACCGACGAGATCGCGCTTCGGGATGACCCAGGCCTCCGCGAACAGCAGCGGCGGAATGAACAGCAGGAAAAAGACCTCGGGCGGCACGGCCAGCGCCGCGAAGGGGGGAAGGAACGACAGCGCCACACCCGCGGCGACCTGCAATAGCGGCAGCGGCAGGGGCAGCAATCTGCCGATCGCCCCGACCAGCGCGATCGCCAGCAGCAGCCCGAGCGTGACCACGATGATTTCCACTGCGCGTATTCTACGCGGTCGCGCGGCGCCGCCCGGCGCGCGCCGCCGTTAGAAGCGCGAACCGGGTGCGGCGAGAAAGGCGATCTCCTCCGGCGTCGAAGCGCGGCCGAGGATCGCGTTGCGGTGGGGAAAGCGGCCGAAGCGCCGGATCACCTCGGCGTGTCGCTCCGCCCAGCGCAGAGGGTCGGCGAGACCGGTCTCCTCGCGCAGAGCGCGGAAAAGCGCGACCGAGCGCTCCTGCGCGGGTAGCGATTCGGCGTGCTGGTAGGGCATGTACATGAACCAGCGCTCGACGCTCGCGAGCGCGCGGTCGTCGCCGCGTCCGATCGCCTCCTCGGCGATCGCGAACGCGAGCGCATCGCCGGCAAAGGCGCGCGGGGAATCGCGGAAGCTGTTGCGCGTGAACTGGTCGAGGAGCAGCACCCGCGCGAGCGCGCCGCGCGGCGAGGCCCAGTCGGCGAACCCGCCGGCGAGCGCGGTCTCGATCGCGGTGTCGAAGCGGGCGCGGACTTGCGCATCGAACGCGGCATCCTGGCGAAACCAGACGCTGCGGGAGCGCCCGTGCTCGGCCGTGCCGGGGCGGCCGAACCAGAATTCGAGGATCTCCTCCTGCATCGCGTGAGTCCGCCGGGTCGCCGAGGACGGCGGATCGCTGATATAGTCCATCGACTTCCGCAACGCAAGCCGCGAGTCCTGCCGGCCACCGTGTCGCGAGACGCCGATGCGCACCTCCTACCGCGATATCTTCCTGCTCGCCTGCTGTCAGGCGTTGCTGCTGGTGAACAACTCGGCGTTGATCGCGATGAACGGTCTGGTCGGATACGCGCTGGCTGCGAACAAGGCGCTGGCCACGGCCGGCGCGACGACCTTCGTGCTCGGTTCCGCAGTCTCGGCGATGCCCGCCGCGCTGTGGATGGGGAAAGTGGGCCGACGGCGTGGCTTCATGACCGGGTCGGTGGTCGCGATCGTCGGCAGCGCGACCTGCGCGCTGGCGCTCGCGGTTTCGAGCTTCGTGCTCTTCTCCCTCGGCACGGCGATCATCGGCGTCTACACCGCGTTCGGGCTTCAGTATCGTTTCGCCGCGGCGGAGGTCGCCGCACCCGAGTTCAAGGCGAAAGCGATCTCGCTGGTGCTCGCCGGAGGCATCGTCGGCGGCTTCCTGGGACCCGAAGCGAGCCGCTGGGGCAGGGAGCTTCTACCGGTACCGTTTCTCGGGTCGTTCGTGGCGCTCGCCGCGATCGCGGTGGTCGCGCTCGCGGTCCAGTCGCGAGTGCGCGTGCCGATGCCGACGCGTGCCGAATCGGGGAGCAGCCGGCGCTTGGCCGAGATCGCGTCGCAACCGGTGTTCGTCGTCGCGGCGCTCGCCGCGGCGCTCGGCTACGGCGTGATGAACCTGCTCATGACCGCTACGCCGCTGGCGATGAGCTTCTACAACCACCCGTTCTCCGCGGCAGCGTTCGTCATCGAGTGGCACGTGGTGGGTATGTACGCGCCAGGGTTCTTCACCGGCAGCTTGATCCAGCGCTACGGGGCGCTGAAGGCGATCGTCGCCGGGGCGTTGCTCGTCACGATCAGCGTGGGTAACGCGCTCGCGGGCAATCAGATCGGTCATTTCTGGGCCGCGCTGGTCCTGCTCGGGGTGGGGTGGAATCTCATGTACACCGGAGGAACGACGCTGCTGACCGAGGCGTACACGCCGAAGGACCGCGCCAAGACGCAGGGGCTCAACGACGTCATCGTGTTCGCCGTCATGGCGGTGTCGTCGCTCTCGTCGGGCGCGCTCATCGACGCGGCGGGGTGGGAGCGCATGAACGCGATCGCGCTGCCGTTCGTCGTCGTCGTGGCGCTCGCTGCGTCGTGGCTCGGTGCCGTGCGCCGGAAGCAGCGTGCCGCCGATGGGGCCCGACCGAAGGCGATGTAGGGCGGCGCGCGGCCAGGCAACTCGCGAGCACGATGCCATGACCGGACTCGACGTCGATACGCTTCGCGCCTGGGTGGGAAAGCGCGAGACGCGCACCGACGTCATCGACGCCCGACCGGTGGCGCTGCTCGCGGCCACGCTCGATCGCGACGATCCGCCGCCGCGCCGCGGCGACCTGCTGCCGCCGCTCTGGCATTGGCTGTACTTCCTGCCCGCGTACCGCCAGTCGGAAGTCGGTCCGGACGGTCACGCGAAGCGCGGCGGATTCCTGCCGCCGGTGCCTCTGCCGCGGCGGATGTGGGCCGGGAGCCGCATCGAGTGGCTGCGGCCGCTTGCCATCGGCGACGAGGTCACTCGCCATTCCAGTATCGTTTCGGTGACCCCGAAGCACGGCCGCAGCGGCGAGCTGGTGTTCGTGGTCGTTCGGCACGAGCTTTCGACCGCGGTGGGGCTCGCGCTCACCGAGGAGCACGACATCGTGTATCGTGACCTGCCGCGCGCGGGTGCCGAACACGACGAATCGAAAACGGCGGTGCCACCGGGTGCCGCAGCCTGGACGCGACGCATTGTGCCCGACGATGTGCTGCTGTTTCGCTATTCGGCGCTCACCTTCAACAGCCACCGCATCCACTACGACCGACGCTACGTCACCCAAGTGGAGAGCTACCCTGGGCTCATCGTGCACGGACCGCTGCTCGCCACGCTGCTCGTGGATCTGTTGCGACGGGAGCGCGCGGATCCTGCGCTGCGCGGCTTCGAGTTCCGGGCGCTGGCGCCGCTTTTCGACACCGCGCCGTTCGACCTCTGTGGGCGGCCCGACGATGCCGGTACGGTCTCGCTCTGGGCGCGGGGCGTCGACGGGAGGCTCGCCATGCGCGCCACGGCGACGCTGGCGTAACGACGAGAGCTGTGCACTCGAGTGACGGCAAGCTACGTCGTCACTTCCGCGAAGGCGGAAAAACGAAGCCGCGAAGCGGCGAGTTTCGAGCTTGCGGCCATCCAGCGGCGTTTTCGATCAAAGACACTGGGCCCCCGCTTTCGCGGGGACGACGGATGAGCTGATGCGCCCCCTGGACGGAATCCTGGTCGTCTCCCTCGAGCACGCCATTGCGGCGCCCTTCTGCACGCGCCAGCTCGCCGATCTGGGCGCGCGCGTCATCAAGATCGAGCGGCCGAGGGTGGGCGACTTCGCCCGGGCCTACGACGAGCGCGTGCGCGGCCTGTCGTCGCACTTCGTCTGGGTCAACCGCTCGAAGCAGAGCTTGACGCTCGATCTCAAGCAGCCGGCCGCGATCGAGGTGTTGCGCAAGTTGATCGCGCGCGCCGACGTGCTGGTGCAGAACTTGGCGCCCGGCGCCGCGGCGCGGTTGGGCCTCGATGCGAGTGCCCTTCGCCCGCAGCATCGGCGGCTCATCGTTTGCGATATTTCCGGCTACGGCGCGGACGGACCGTACCGCGACAAGAAGGCGTACGATCTGTTGATTCAGAGCGAAGCCGGGTTCCTGTCGGTCACGGGAACGCCGACGGAGCCGGCGAAGGCCGGCTGCTCGATCGCCGACATCGCCGCGGGAATGTACGCCTACTCGGGGATTCTCGCCGCGCTCTTGCAGCGGCAGAAGACCGGCGCGGGTGCGCGTATCGACGTGTCGATGCTCGAGGCCCTCTCCGAATGGATGAGCTATCCGCTCTATTACGCGTTCGAAGGCGCCAGCGCGCCGGAGCGCGCCGGCGCGGCGCACGCGACGATCTACCCCTATGGCCCGTTCGCCGCGGGCGACGGCAAGATCGTGATGCTCGGTTTGCAGAACGAGCGCGAATGGGTGGCGTTCTGCACGGAAGTGCTGCGCCGACCCGAGCTCGCTGCCGATCCGCGCTTCGACGCCAACGCGCGGCGTCACGCCAATCGCGGCGCACTCTCGGCGCTCATCGTGGAGGCCTTCCGGATGCTGACCGCGGCCGAGCTCGTCGCCCGGCTCGACGCGGCGCAGATCGCCAACGCGCGGGTCAACACGATGGAAGAGCTCTGGGCGCACCCGCAGCTCGGAGCGCGAGGCCGCTGGGTCCGGGTCGACTCTCCGGTGGGCCCGGTCCCGGCGCTGCTGCCGCCGGGCGCGAGCGATGCCTTCGACTATCGCATGGACGCGATCCCAGCCTTGGGCGAGCACACCGATGCGATCTTGCGCGAGCTGGGGTATGCCGAGGATACGATCGGTGCACTGCGCGCGGCGAACGCGGTGTAGCGGCGCGAGCCCGCGGCGAGGGGCCTCCGCCACTGCCGCGCGAACTCCTCTCGTCGAGTTGTCGGCCCTTGCGCCCGGCTCGGGTCGCCTCCACTCGCTTCGCTCGCGGAGCCTCGCTCCTCCTCGCCGGTCGCCCCGCTCGCGGAGCGTGGGGATCGCGCTCCGCGCTCACCCCGGGCTACGCATCGGCGCGCGAAGGGGCCGGAAACTGCCAATAGACTTCTTCGACCGTCTTGCCGGCCTGCGCGAGCACGTGCGCTTTCAGCGCTTCGCCGAGCGCGTGCGAGTCGGCGGGGGCTTGGGCGCGTACGAACACGATGCCGCGGTCGTCGTCGATCACGATCGAGGTGACTTGGGCGGCAACGCCCGCACGCGCGAGAAACTGCACCGCGGCACGGTCGAGCTCGGCGTCGGCGGTGTCGATCAGCAGCCTGCGGTTCAGCGTGGCGAGGAACAGCGCCGTCGCGCCGAGCATCGCCCCGACAACGATCGCCACGATCGCGTCGAACGCCGGCTGCGGGCCGCGCGCGAGCGAGACTCCCGCAACGAGCAAGGTAAGCAGAATGCCGACCAGTGCAACCGTGTCCTCCAACACGACCGCCAGCACGGTGGTACGGTGCCGATTCGCCATCAGACCTCTCCAGCCACCGATCTCGCGCACCGCGATCGCGAGCGTGAGCGATTCGAGCGCCATCGCGAAGAGCAGCAAACCGACGACGAGCGGTGTGAACGGCTCGATCGGCGCGCTACGCAGCAGCGCGGTGAGGCCCTGATAGACGTTCACCCCGGAGCCGACGAAGAAGACGCTCACCGCCGAGACCAGCGCCCAGAAGAATTTCTCCTGACCGCGACCGAACGGATGCGCCGCGTCGGGGCCGCCGCGGCCGCGCAGCTCGCCGATCTTGAGCAGCACCTGGTTGGCGACGTCGGCGAACGAGTGGATCGTCTCGGCGAACAGCGTAGGCGAGCCGGTGACGAACCACCCGAAGCCCTTCGATGCGGCGATCGCGGTGTTGGTGACGATGGAAAGGGAGACGGAGGAGGACAAGAACGACGGGCAATTACGCGCGCGTTCTTTAGGCGCGTACCTGGCCGGAGCCGAGCACGACCCACTTCTGACTGGTTAGCCCTTCCAGGCCCACCGGCCCGCGCGCGTGGAGCTTGCTGGTGGAGATGCCGATCTCCGCGCCCAGTCCGTACTCGAAACCGTCGGCGAAGCGCGTCGAGGCGTTGACCATCACGGAGCTCGAGTCGACCTCGCGCAGGAAGCGCATGGCGTTGCCGTAGTTCTCGGTGACGATGGCGTCGGTGTGCTGCGAGCCGTACTTGGCGATGTGCTCGATGGCGGCGTCGAGCGACGGGACGACGCGCACGGCCAGGATCGGTCCCAGGTACTCGGTGTACCAGTCGTGCTCGGTCGCGATCTTCATGCGCGACACGATCGCGCGGGCCGCCACGTCGCCGCGGAGCTCGACCCCCTTGTCGAGGTAGATCCGCGCCAGCGGCGGCAACACGGTCGGCGCGATCTTGGCGTGCACGAGCAGCGTCTCCATCGCATTGCACGGGCTGTAGCGCTGGGTCTTGGCGTTGTCGGCGATGCGAATCGCCATGTCGGGATCCGCGAACTCGTCGATGAACACGTGGCACACCCCGTCGAGGTGCTTGATCACCGGCACCGTCGCCTCGTCGCTCACCCGCTGGATCAGGCTTTTTCCCCCCCGCGGCACGAGCACGTCGACGTACTTGTGCATGGTCGCGAGCAGCCCCACGGCGGCGCGGTCGGTCGTGCCGACGAGCTGCACCGCATCGTCGGGCAGCTCCGCAACCTGGAGGCCCTCGCGCACGCACGCCGCGATCGCCTGATTGGAGTGCAGCGCCTCCGAGCCCCCGCGCAGGATGCAGGCGTTGCCCGCTTTCAGACACAGCGCCGCCGCATCGACGGTCACGTTGGGCCGCGACTCGTAGACGATGCCGACCACACCCAGCGGCACGCGCATGCGTCCGACTCGAATGCCCGTCGGGCGATACTTGAGGTCGGTGATCTCGCCGACCGGGTCGGCCAGCGCCGCGATCTGCCGCACGCCGTCGGCCATGGCCTGGATCGTCGAGGCCTGGAGCGTGAGTCGGTCGACGAACGCGGCATCGTGGCCCGTGGCGCGGGCACCGGTCACGTCGTGCGCGTTGGCCGCGAGGATTCTTTCGGCGTCGCGGACCAGCGTGGCGGCGATCGCCTCCAGCGCCGCGTTCTTCGCGGCCGTGCCCGCTCTCGCGACGATGCGCGCCGCGGCGCGAGCGCGCTCGCCGACCTCGCGCATGTACGCGGGCAGGTCGAGCCCGGGGACGCTGAGGTTGGTCATAGGCCGATTGTACGCCTGCGCGCCCGCGGCCCGGCTCGACTAGAACTTGTGCGCGTCGAGTGTCTGCACGCCCTGGTTGGTCCCCACCAGGATCACGTCGGCGCCGCGGCGCGCGAACAGGCCGTTGGTCAGCGTGCCGGCGATATTGTTGATCTTCGCCTCCATCTCCGCCGGGTTGAGGATGCGCAGATCCTCGACGTCGAGAATGATGTTGCCGTTATCGGTGATGAAATGCTCGCGCAGCTTCGGCTGTCCGCCGAGCTTGACGAGCTCGCGGGCGGCGTGGCCGCGCGCCATCGGGATCACCTCCACCGGCAGCGGGTAATTGCCGAGCACGGCGACCAACTTCGACTGGTCGACGATGCACACGAACTTCTTCGCCACCGCGGCGACGATCTTCTCCCGGGTGAGCGCGCCGCCGCCGCCCTTGATCATCGCGCCGTGCGCGGTCGTTTCGTCCGCGCCGTCGATGTAGACCGGCAGCTCGTCGACCGCGTTCAGCTCGACCACCGGAATGCGGTGCCCTTCGAGCCGCCGGGCCGTTTCGATCGAGCTCGCCACCGCGCCGCGGATGCGCTTTCCTGCCTTGGCGAGCTCTTCGATGAAGAAGTTGGTGGTCGAGCCGGTGCCCACACCGAGATACGCATCCTCGATCACGTACTTGACGGCTTCGCGGGCAACGAGCTGCTTGAGTTCGTCCTGGGTCATGATTTTTTTCGTGCGGGAGGAAGATCGGTGCACACGCCTTCGAACACCTCGGCGGAGAAGCCGACCGATTCGGAGAGCGTCGGATGGGGGTGGATGGTCTTGCCGATGTCGACGGCGTCGGCGCCCATCTCGATGGCCAGCGCGATCTCGCTTACCAGATCGCCGGCATGCGTGCCGACGATGCCGCCGCCGACCACCCGATGCGTGGCGTCGTCGAACAGCAGCTTGGTGAAGCCTTCGTCGCGGCCGTTGGCGATGGCGCGGCCCGAGGCGGCCCAGGGGAATTGCGCCTTGGCGAGCTTGACGCCGTTCGCCTTCGCCTCGTCCTCGGTCAGCCCGACCCACGCGACTTCGGGGTCCGTATACGCGACCGACGGAATCGCCCGGGCGTCGAAGAACGACTTCTCGCCGGCGGCCGCTTCCGCGGCGACGTGTCCCTCGTGCACCGCCTTGTGCGCGAGCATCGGCGCTCCGGCGATGTCGCCGATGGCGTGGATGTGCGGGACGTTGGTGCGCATCTGCGAGTTCGTGGGAATGAAGCCGCGATCGGTGACCGTGACGCCGGCCTTGTCGGCGGCGATAGCGAGCCCGTTCGGGCTGCGGCCGACCGAGAGCAGCACCAGGTCGTACGGCTGCGGTCCCGACGGCGCCTGCTCGCCGTCGAAGCTGACGTAGATCGCGTCCTTCTTCGCTTCCGCGGCGACCGTCTTGGTCTTCAGCATGACGCGATCGAAGCGGGGCTTGTTCATCCGCTCCCAGACCTTGACCAGGTCGCGGTCGGCGCCGAGCATCAACCCCTCGAGCATCTCGACCACGTCGAGCCGCGCGCCCAGCGCGGAGTAGACGGTTCCCATCTCCAGACCAATGATGCCGCCGCCGACCACCAGCAGGCGCTTCGGCAAGGCGGGCAGCTCGAGCGCGCCGGTCGAATCGACGATGCGAGGATCGTCGGGCAGGAACGGCAGGCGCACGGCCTGCGAGCCGGCGGCGATGATCGCCTTCTCGAAACGCACGATCTTCCTGACGCCGGTCTTCGCCTGGCCCGGGCCCTCGGTCAGCTCGACCTCCAGGTGATGCGGGTCGAGGAATTTCCCGACGCCGCGCACCACCTCGACCTTGCGCGCTTTGGCCATACCGCTTAAGCCCCCGGTGAGCTTGCCCACGACCTTGTTCTTCCAGGCGCGGAGCTTCTCCACATCGATCCGCGGGGCGGCGAAGGCAACGCCGTGCTCGGCCAAGAGCTTCGCCTCGTCGATCACCGCGGCGATGTGCAGCAGCGCTTTCGACGGAATGCAGCCGACGTTGAGGCACACCCCGCCGAGCGTGGGATAGCGTTCGACGAGCAACGTCTTCATGCCGAGATCGGCACTGCGAAATGCGGCGCTATAGCCGCCCGGCCCGGCGCCCAGCACCACCATTTCGCATTCGACATCGGTCTTGCCGGAGTACGTTGCGGCGCCGGGCGCGGGCGCGCTGGTTCGTGCTCCGGCAGGCGCAGCACGAACGGATTGAGCCGCGGCGGGCTCGGCCGCAGGTTTGCTCCCTCCCACAGCGGGTGAGGGTTGCGGTGGCGGAGTCCGCGCGGGCTTCGCCGCCGCGCCCGCCGTCTCCAGCGTCAGCAGCAGACTACCCTCGCTCACCTTGTCGCCGAGCTTGACCTTGAGCTCGCGCACCGTGCCCGCCGCCGGCGCCGGCACGTCCATCGTCGCCTTGTCCGATTCGAGCGTGACCAGCGAATCCTCGGCTTTCACCGCATCGCCCGGCTTGACGAACACCTCGATCACCGGCACGTCCTTGAAGTCGCCGATGTCGGGAACCTTGACTTCGATTGTGCTCATGTCACCTCTGGAAAGGCTTTACCGCGAAGAGGCAAGCACGCCAAGAAAGTCATGCGCTTTCCCCAGGGTTTCCTTGCGGTGTTTGCGGCGAGGTTTTTCCTACAGCACCACGCGCCGCATATCGGCGAGCAACGCGGCCAAGTAGGCGTTGAATCGTGCGGCGGCCGCACCGTCGATGACGCGGTGATCGTAGGAGAGCGACAGCGGCAGGATCAGCCGCGGAGCGAACTCGCGCCCGTTCCATACCGGGCGCATGCTCGAGCGGCACACGCCGAGGATCGCGACTTCGGGCGCGTTGATGATCGGCGTGAAGTACGTGCCGCCGATGCCGCCCAGGCTGGAGATGGAGAAGCACCCGCCCTGCATGTCGGCCGGACCGAGCTTGCCTTCGCGCGCCTTGGCCGAGAGCTCGCCCATCTCCGCGGCGATCGCCAGCACGCCTTTCTGATCCGCGCTCTTCACCACCGGTACGACCAGGCCGTTCGGCGTGTCGGCGGCAAACCCGATGTGGTAGTACTTCTTGTAGACGAGAGTCTCGCCCTCGAGCGAGGCGTTGAACTCGGGGAAGCGCTTGAGCGCCGCCACGCTCGCCTTGATCAGGAAGGCGAGCAGCGTCACCCGGATCCCGGCTTTCTCGTTCTCGCGGTTGAGCTGGACGCGAAATGCCTCGAGCTCGGTGATGTCCGCGTCTTCGCAGTTGGTGACGTGCGGGATCATCACCCAGTTGCGGTGCAGGTTCGCCCCCGAGATCTTCTTGATGCGGGAGAGCGGCTTCGCTTCGGTCGGCCCGAACTTCGTGAAATCGATCTGCGGCCACGGCAGGAGCCCCAACGCAGCGCCGGTGGTGGCTCCCGCTGCGGGGGCTGAGGCTGCGCTCGCGAGCGCCTGCTTGACGTAGCCCTGCACGTCCTCGTGCAGGATGCGCTCCTTCGGTCCGGTGCCCTTGACCTTGGCGAGGTCCACACCCAGCTCGCGTGCGAATGCGCGCACCGAGGGCGAGGCGTGCGCCGCCTTGAACGCTTCGCGATCGACGGGCGGGGCGGTGGGCACCGGCGCTTCGCTTGGCTCAGGGCGCGCAGGCTGCGACGCCGGGGCGGGTGGGCTCACCGCGGCGGTGGGGGCGGGCTGCGCGGCGGACGTCGTGGCTTCAGCCTTCGCGTCGGCGCGCCGCGGCGCACCCGCCGCCTCCAGCATCAGGATCACGCTGCCTTCGCTGACCTTGTCCCCGAGCTTGACCTTGAGATCCTTGACCACGCCCGCCGAGGGCGCGGGCACATCCATGGTCGCCTTGTCGGACTCGAGCGTCACCAGCGGATCCTCGGCCTTGACCGTGTCGCCCGGCTTGACGAACACCTCGATGATCGGCACGTCCTTGAAGTCGCCGATGTCGGGAACCTTGACCTCGATTGTACTCATGGGCGCTTTCTTATTTCACAGGGAGACACAAAGACACGGAGAAGATTCTCCATGCCCTCCTCTGTGTCTCGGCGTCTCTTGGTGAGTGCTCGGACTGTGAGTGTTTCGGCTTTAGACCGTCCAGGGTGCCGGTTTGGCCGGACCGATCCCGTACTTCTTGATCGCGTCGGCGACCTTCGCGGCCGGCAGCGCGCCCTCGTCGGCGAGGCCTTTCAGCGCCGCCACCGTGACGTAGTGGCGATCGACCTCGAAGAAGCGGCGGAGCTTCTCGCGCGTGTCGGAGCGGCCGAACCCGTCGGTCCCGAGCACGACGTAGCGGCGCGGAACGAAGGCCCGGATCTGCTCGGCGAACGCGCGCACGTAATCGGTCGCAGCGATTACCGGGCCGGTCGTATCCTTGAGGCAGGTCGCCACGTGCGAGAGCCTGGGCTTTGCGGTCGGGTTGAGCATGTTCCACCGCTCGGTAGCGTATCCGTCGCGCGCGAGCTCGGTGAAGCTCGGGCAGCCCCACAGGTCGGCCTCGATCCCCCAGTCCTTCGCCAGCAGCTCGGCCGCCGCCATCACCTCGCGCAGGATCGTCCCCGAGCCCAGCAGCTGCACGCGCGGCGCCTTCGCCTTGCCGCCGGCCTTGAGCAGGTACATCCCCTTGATGATGTTCGGCGCCGCGCCCTCGGGCATTGCCGGGTGCGCGTAGTTCTCGTTCATCAGCGTGAGGTAGTAGTACACGTCGTGCTGCTCGGCGTACATCCGGCGCAAGCCCTCCTGGATGATCACCGCGACCTCGTAGCCGAAGGTGGGATCGTAGGCGATGCAGTTGGGGATCGTCGCGGCGAGCACGTGCGAGTGCCCGTCCTCGTGCTGCAAGCCTTCGCCGTTGAGCGTGGTGCGCCCGGACGTGCCGCCGAGCAGGAACCCGCGCGAGCGCATGTCGCCAGCGGCCCAGGCGAGATCGCCCACGCGCTGGAAGCCGAACATGGAGTAGAAGATGTAGAACGGGATCATCGGCACGCCGTGCGTCGAGTACGCGGTCGCGGCCGCCATCCAGTCGCACATCGCCCCGGCCTCGTTGATGCCCTCCTGCAGGATCTGGCCGTCCTTGCTCTCCTTGTAGAACATGAGCTGGTCGGCGTCCTGCGGCGTGTAGAGCTGGCCGAGCTGATTCCAGATGCCGAGCTGGCGGAACATGCCCTCCATGCCGAAGGTGCGCGACTCGTCGGGGACGATCGGCACCACGCGCTTGCCGATGTTCTTGTCGCGGATCAGCGTCTGCAGGACCTGCACGAAGGCCATCGTCGTGGAGATCTCGCGCTCCTCGGTGCTTTTCAAGAAGCGCTCGAAGGCGGAGAGCGGGGGCACGCTCAGCGCTTCGGCCTTCCGGCGCCGCGCCGGCAGAAACCCGCCGAGCTCCATGCGCCGCGCCTTCATGTACTCGGCCTCGGGCGATCCGGCCGCGAAGTTGATGTAGGGAACGTGCTCGAGCTTGTCGTCCGGAACAGGAACCTGGAACCGGTCGCGCATCGCCCGGATCGACTCGACCGACATCTTCTTCTGCTGATGCGTGATGTTCTGGGCCTCGCCGGCTTCGCCCATGCCGAAGCCCTTGATCGTCTTGGCGAGGATGACGGTGGGCTCGCCCTTGTGATTGACCGCCGCGTGGTAGGCGGCATAGACCTTGAACGGATCGAGCCCGCCGCGGTTCAGATGCCAGATGTCTTCATCGGTCCAATCCTCGACCAGCGCCTTCAACTCCGGCGTGTTGAAAAAATACTCCCGAACGTAGGCCCCGTCCTTCGACTTGAACGTCTGGTACTCGCCGTCGACGCATTCCATCATGCGGCGCGCAAGGATGCCTTTCTTGTCGCGGGCGAAGAGCGCGTCCCAGTGCGTGCCCCAGATCACCTTGATCACATTCCAGCCGGCGCCGCGAAAATCGCTCTCGAGCTCCTGGATGATCTTGCCGTTGCCGCGGACCGGACCGTCGAGCCGCTGCAGGTTGCAGTTCACGACGAAGATCAGGTTGTCGAGCATCTCGCGCCCGGCCATGCCGATCGCCCCCATCGACTCGGGCTCGTCCATCTCGCCGTCGCCGCAGAAGCACCACACCTTGCGCCCTTCGCTACGCGCCAGCCCGCGGTCCTGCAGATACTTCATGAACCGCGCCTGGTAGATCGCCATCAGCGGTCCCAGGCCCATCGACACGGTGGGGAACTGCCAGACGTCGGGCATCAGCCACGGGTGCGGATACGAGGAGATGCCCTTGCCGTCGACCTCCTGCCGGAAGTTGTCCATCTGCTCTTCGGTGAAACGGCCGAGCATGAACATGCGGGCGTAGATGCCTGGCGAGCTGTGGCCCTGGATCAGCACCAGATCGCCGCCATGATCCTCGGAAGGCGCGTGCCAGAAGTGGTTGTAGCCGACGTCGTAGAGGGTCGCCGCCGAGGCGTAGCTCGCGATGTGGCCGCCGACGTTGCTGTGCTTGTTGGCCCGCACCACCATCGCCATCGCGTTCCAGCGCGCGTAGTTGCGGATCTTCTCCTCGATCGTCGGGTCGCCCGGCATCTTCGGCTGCCGGTCGACCGGAATCGTGTTGATATACGCCGTGTTCGCCGAGAACGGCACGTACGCGCCGCGCCGGCGCGACTTGTCGATCAGCTGCTCGATGAGGAAGTGCGCGCGATCGGGGCCCTCGTGGTCGATGACCCCATCGATCGCGTCGAGCCATTCCCGCGTTTCTTGCGGGTCGATGTCGGGCTGCATGTCCATGGAGATGCCTCGCGAAGGATTGCCGCTGCAAAGGACGCTTGGCGCGCGTCGAGCAATGCGCTCTGACGTGGAGTTCGCCGCAGGGCGGCGAGCGATCATGCTACCACGCGCTCGCCAAGGGTTCCAGAAACCCTGCGCGCCTCAAGGGCGCGGGGACGGGTCAGGCCGCCGCCTCGCCGCGCGCTATCTCCAGCGTGCGCCGCTCGGTGACGATGGCGTCGACCTTGAGATCGTGCGCGGCCGCCGGAACGCTCTCGATCAGCTGCAGCTCGAATGCGCCGGCGATCCGTGGCGCGTCGTTGCGCAGCGTCGGCAACAGCCGATCGTAGTAGCCGCCGCCGTAACCGATGCGGTGTCCGCGGGTGTCGAACGCCACACCCGGCACCAGCACCCAGTCGACCGCAACGGGCGCGACGGCGCGGCAATGCGCCAGAGGCTCGGCGATGCCGAGATAGCCGCGGGCGAGGTCGCGCGCGAGATCGGCGATCGCGTAGAGCTCGAGCATGCGGCTCGCCAAGTTCACGCGTGGCGCGACCGGCGTCTTGCCCTGCGCCAGCGCGATCGCGAAGAGCGGCCGGGTCTCCCATTCGCTGCGGAAGGCGAGCGAGAGGAGCACGGTGCGCGCGGCGCGGAAATCCTCGCGGGCGGAGATGGCGGCGACGATCGCGTCCCCGTAGCCGGCGCGAGCCGCGACGGGCAACGCGTCGCGCGCCTGCAGAACGCGCTCGCGCAGCGATCGCTTCGCTTCGCGCGGATCGACGCGCGGCGTGGGCGGCTCGGTAGCTGTCATCGGTCGGGATGGTACCAGTGGGAGCAGGAACCGGGTCGAGTGTGCGCGAGTCGCCCGGGCGACCGACGCGCGCCGGCCTAGCATCGCGCCCGGCAGACTGGAAGGCGGTCGCGGCGGGTGCCCGCAGCCTATAATGGCGCCTGCCCGATTTCCTCCCGCTCGAACCCCTGCGATGAAGCACGCCCATCAGCATCAGCGCGAACGCCGCGAGCGTCTCATTGCCGACATGCGCGCGCACACCTCCGGCGGTCTCGCCGCGATTCCCACCGCACCCGAGGCGGTCCGCAACGCCGATACGCATTACCCGTATCGTCCGGACAGCCATTTCTACTATCTCTCCGGCTTTCCGGAGCCCGAGGCGGTCGTCGTTCTTCTCGCGGGTCGAGAATCGGGCGACTCGCGGCAGGTGCTGTTCTGCCGGGACAAGAATCCGGAGCGAGAGATCTGGGACGGCTTCCGCTACGGTCCCGAGGCGGCGCGCGAGATCTTCGGTTTCGACGAGGCGTATTCGATCGCCGAGCTGCCGGCGAAGCTCGTCGACTGGACGTGCGACCGGCCGGCGCTCTACACGCCGCTGGGCCTGTACCCGGCGTGGGATCACGCCATCACCGGCACGCTCAACGAGGTGCGCAACCGCGTGCGGACCGGCATCGCCGCGCCGGAAACGCTCATCGACGTGCGCGCGCCGCTGTCCGCGATGCGCCTCGTCAAGGATGCCGAGGAATTGCGCTCGATCCGGCGCGCGGCGGAGATCTCGAGCGCAGCGCATCGGCGCGCCATGGCGCGCACGCAACCGGGCTGGTACGAATACCAGGCCGAGGCCGAGCTCGCGCACGAGTTCTTGCGTCACGGCGCGCAGTCGCCGGCGTATCCTTCGATCGTGGCCTCCGGGCCCAACGCCTGCGTGCTGCACTACCGCGAGAACAACCGGCAGATGCAGGCGTCGGATCTGCTGCTGATCGATGCCGGATGCGAGTATCAGGGCTACGCCTCGGACCTCACGCGCACCTTTCCGGTCGGCGGCAGGTTCAGCGGGACGCAGAGGGCGGTCTACGAGCTGGTGCTCGCGGCGCAGCTCGCGTGCATCGACGCGGTTCAGCCCGGCAAGCCGTTTCACGACTATCACAAGGTGGCCGAGCGGGTGCTGGCGCAGGGCTTGATCGATCTCAGGTTGTGCGCGGGCTCGCTCGACGCGGTGCTCGAATCCGGCGCGTACAAGCAGTTCTATATGCATCGCGCCGGCCATTGGCTGGGGCTCGACGTGCACGACGTGGGGTTGTATCGCATCGCGGGCGAATCGCGCCCGCTCGAGCCGGGGATGGTGCTCACCGTCGAGCCCGGCTGCTACATCCGGCCGGCGGAGAACGTCCCGGAGGAGTTTTGGGATATCGGCGTGCGCATCGAGGACGACGTTCTGGTGACGGCCGAGGGAGCCGAGAACCTGACCGCAGCGGCGCCAAAGTCTCTGAGCGACGTCGAAGCCGCCTGTGCGCGCTGCGGTTGAGCTCCGCGCCGCGGGCGTGCGCGAAGCGCTTCGACTCCGATTTTTCTGCACGTCCTGCCCGCCAACCGATGCTCCATGATCTCTTGATCGTCGGCGCGGGACCGGTCGGGGCCAGCCTCGCCCTGGCGCTGGCCGAGAGCGAGCTCGGCGTGGTGGCGCTCGACGCGCGCGCCGAAGGCGCGATCGGGCGCGGCGATCGCGCGCTCGCGTTGTCGCACGGCACGCGGTTGATCTTCGAGCGCTTGGGCGTGTGGAGCGCGGTCGCGGCGGCCTCGGGCGCGGTGACGCCGATCACGGCGATCGACATCTCGCAGCACGGCGGCTTCGGGCACGCCCGCCTCGAGGCCGCCGAGCAGGGACTCCCTGCGCTCGGCTACGTCGTGAGCTACCGTGCTTTGCAGGGTGCGCTCGACGCCGCTCTCGCGCGCCGCGGCAGCGACATCCGCTACCACTGCGCCCTCACACGAATCGGCGCGACGCCCGCCTACGCCGCGATCGAGGCAACGCAAGATGGCGTCGCGCTCGAACTGACGGCGCGGCTGGTGGCGTTGGCCGACGGCGGCGGCGAGCTCGCGCTCGGCGGGCCGCGGCGCCGTCACGACTACCGCCAGGTCGCGCTCACCGGCAAGCTCACATTGCGCGAGCCGCATTGCGGCATCGCCTTCGAGCGATTCACTCCGGGCGGGCCGATCGCGCTGCTTCCCGAAGCCGATCGCTACGGTCTGGTCTGGACAACGACACCGGAGGAGGGTGAAGCGCTGCTGGCTTTGCCCGAGAAGGACTTCCTCGCCGCGCTCGACCAGCGCTTCGGGTCGAACGGTGCGTCGCGTCGCGGCGCGCTACCGGGCGGTTTCGAGCATATCGCCGAGCGCCAAACGTTCCCGCTGCGGCTCGAATACGCGAGCCGCGTCGTCGAAGAACGGCGCGTCCTGCTTGGAAATGCCGCGCAGACGCTGCATCCGGTCGCAGGTCAGGGCTTCAACCTCGGCGTGCGCGACGCGTACGAGCTGGCGCAAGAGTTGCTTACGACGCGGCGCGATGCCATCGGCACGCGCGACACGCTTGCCGCGTATGCGCGCCGACGCCGTCCCGACCGTATCGCCGGCATCGTCTTCACCCATGGGCTGCTTGGCGTGTTCGGCACCGACGCACCGTTGCTCGCCTGGCCGCGCGGGTTGGCACTCACTATGCTCGATTGCCTTCCCAACGCGAAGCGCGCTTTCACGCGTGCGATGTTGTTCGGCATTCATCAAGCGCTCGTCTGACGCGCGGCGGTGGAGCGGCATCGACAGCAGGCTTGATGTGGCGCGAGTTTTGCGCCGCCACTTGCAAAGCAAACTCGGTATAATGCGCATCCCTTCTGAAGCGACTCGATTCATCGTTCGATCTCTATTACCGTGCTCATCGGTCCGCATCGCATCGACAACAACCTGGTCGTCGCACCGATGGCAGGAGTGACGGACCGGCCGTTCCGGCAACTGTGCAAACGGCTGGGCGCGGGGCTTGCGGTTTCCGAGATGCTCGGTTCGAGCCCGAGCCTGCGGGAGAGCGCCAAGTCGCAGCGACGCGCCGACCATTCCGGCGAGGTCGAACCGATCATGGTGCAGATCGCCGGGGCCGATCCTGCGCAGATGGCCGACGCGGCGCGCTACAACGTGGAGGGCGGTGCGCAGATCGTCGACATCAACATGGGCTGCCCCGCGAAGAAGGTGTGCAACGTGGCCGCGGGCTCTGCGCTGCTGCGAAACGAGCCGCTGGTCGGCGCGATCCTGGACGCGGTCGTGCGCGCCGTCGACGTGCCGGTGACGCTCAAGATCCGCAGCGGATGGGACCGCGAGCACAAGAACGCGGTGCGCGTCGCGGGAATCGCCGAGCGCGCCGGCGTCGCGGCGGTCTCGGTGCACGGCCGCACGCGGGAGTGCGGCTTCGCGGGGGCGGTCGAATACGACACGATTCGCGCGGTCAAGCAGGCGGTGGCGATTCCGGTGATCGCCAACGGCGATATCGACTCGCCCGAGAAGGCGCTCGATGTCCTGACCCATACTGGCGCCGATGCGATCATGATCGGCCGGGCGGCGCAGGGGCGGCCGTGGATCTTCCGCGAGATCCGGCATTTCCTGGATCGGGGCGCTCGCCAGCCGCCGCCCGAGGTCGAGGAGATCCGCGGCATCGTCCTCGGGCATCTGGCCGAGCATTACGCCTTCTACGGCGAGTTTTCCGGTGTGCGCATCGCGCGCAAGCACCTGGGTTGGTATGCGGAAGGCCTCGTCGGAGGCGAGGCCTTCCGTCATGAGGTCAACCGGCTCGAGACGTCCGCGGCGCAGATCGCGGCGGTGAACCGGTTTTTCGATCGGCTCGCAGCGCTTGCCCGCCGGCGCGAAGCTGCACGGGCGGCGGCTGCGGCTTCGTGGGTAGAGGAGGCCCTCGCAGCGTGAAAAGAACCGTGCGTCTCAACGGCACCAACGAGATCGGGCGAAGCGTGGAGAAATCGCTCGACGAATACTTCCGCCGGCTCGACGGGGAGCCCCCGCACGGCGTCTACGACATGGTGATCGCGAGCGTGGAGCGTTCGCTGCTCGCGGCGATCTTGCATCGCGCCGGCGGCAATCAAACGCAGGCGGCCGACATGCTGGGGCTCAACCGCAACACCCTGCGGACCAAGCTTGGCAAGTACGGCATCCGGTAGAATTCGGTCGAGCGTCAGGCGTTGAGCGTGGAGCGCAGTACCGCGCGACACGCCGGACGCTCGACGCTGGACGCTTGACCCATGGCGACAATTTCCCAGGCGCTGCTGTCGGTCTCCGACAAGACCGGGCTCATCGATTTCGCGCGCGGCTTGTCCACGCTCGGCATTCGCCTGCTCTCGACCGGCGGCACGGCGCGCGCGCTCGCCGCTGCGCGGCTCCCGGTCACCGAGATCGGCGCCTACACCGGCTTCCCGGAAATGCTCGACGGCCGGGTCAAGACGCTGCATCCGAAGGTTCATGCCGGGATTCTCGCCAGGCGCGACCTCCCGGCGCATCGCGCGGCGCTCTCCGAGCACGACATTCCGACCATCGATCTCGTCGTCGTCAATCTGTATCCGTTTCGCGAAACAGTCGCAAAGCCCGGTTGCAGCCTGGAGGAGGCGATCGAGAACATCGACATCGGCGGACCGGCGCTCGTGCGCGCGGCGGCGAAGAACTACGCGCACGTCGGCGTGGTCGTCGATCCGGCCGACTATGCGGCGCTGCTCGCCGAGCTGCGCGCCGGCGGCACGGCGCTCGCCATGGCGACGCGCTTCCGGCTGGCGCAGAAGGCGTTCTCGCACACTGCCGCCTACGACGGCGCGATCAGCAACTACTTGACCGGACGCGACGAGAGCGGCAGCGCGCGCGCGTTCCCGGAGCGCTGGAACTGGCAGGGCGCGAAGGTGGAGGATCTGCGCTACGGGGAGAACCCGCATCAGGCTGCGGCGTTCTATCGCGACGAGCCGCCGGTCCCCGGCGCGATCGCGACGTTTCGGCAGCTCCAGGGCAAGGAGCTCTCGTACAACAACCTTGCCGACGGCGACGCCGCCTGGGAATGCGTGCAGAGCTTCGACGAGCCGGCATGCGTGATCGTGAAGCATGCGAATCCCTGCGGCGTCGCGCTCGCCGGAGCGCCGCTCGACGCCTACCGCAAGGCGTTCGCGACCGACCCGACCTCCGCGTTCGGCGGCATCATCGCGTTTAATCGCGAGGTCGACGCGGCAACCGTCGAGGCGGTGGCCGCGCAGTTCGTCGAAGTGCTCATCGCGCCGGGGTATAGCGCGGAGGCGTTGGCAGCGATCGCGCGCAAGCCCAACGTGCGCGTGCTCGCGGTTGCCCCGGCACCGGGAGCGCGTGCGGACGCCTGGGACTTGAAGCGGGTCGGCGGCGGCATGCTGCTGCAGACCGCGGATCGGCGCGACGTGGCGACGAGCGAGCTCAAGGTCGTGACCCGGCGGCAGCCCACGCCCGGCGAGCTCGCGGATCTGCTGTTTGCCTGGCGGGTGGCCAAGTTCGTCAAGTCGAATGCGATCGTCTACTGCGCCGGGGGGCGCACGCTCGGCATCGGCGCCGGACAGATGAGCCGCGTCGACTCGACGCGCATCGCCGCGCTCAAGGCGGCCAACGCCGGGCTGACGCTCGCCGGATCGGTCGCGGCCTCCGACGCTTTCTTCCCGTTCCGCGACGGGCTCGACGTGGTTGCCGACAACGGTGCGCTGGCCGTGATCCAGCCCGGAGGCAGTGTGCGCGATCCGGAGATCATCGCGGCGGCCGACGAGCGCGGGCTCGCGATGGTGTTCACCGGCGTGCGTCACTTTCGGCATTGACCGTCCGGGAGCCTGCTTTGAAGCGACTCGTCTTCGCCGCTGCGCTGTCGGTTGCGCTGTCGGGGCGCGCCGAGGCGGTCGAATGCGCGGATTTCTGGTCGTGGGTCGAAGCGGGCTGTCGGCGCGTCGTCGATACCTACCAGCAGGGCAGCGACGCGCTCCTCGTCTCCGGCTACGAGTGGCACATCCCGGCCACCTGGACGCCCGAGAGGCGCGCCCAGGAGAATGAGAAGGCGTGGGGCGCGGGCTGGGCGCGGTCCCGGGAGAAGGCCAACGGTGACACCGAGAACGTATACTTTCTCGTGTTCCAAGATTCGCACCGGAACGCCCAGTTCAACCTTGGATACTCCTGGACGACGTACTGGCGCGAGCGCGACAGCTTGCAGCCCGGGCTTGGATTTAGCGCCGTGATCATCCAGCGGCCGGACATCGCGGGCGGCTGGCCGTTTCCCGCCGTGCTGCCGCTGTTCACGCTGCGCTATCAAAACGCCGAGCTGCTCACGACCTATATCCCGACGATCGGCGGCGGGGTCAATCACGGCAGCGTGCTGTACATCTTCGGCAAGATAGACTTGAAGTGAGGACTGCGGCGCGAGCAGCGAGAGGGGACCCACGCGCGCAGCGCGTGGGGGTCGAGCGTCCGCGAGTCGCCGCTCGCGGCCGACGCGCGACGATTTTGCTCACTGACGCAATTCAGGAGGCCGCCCGTTGAACGTGCTCGTCATCGGCTCCGGCGGCCGCGAGCACGCGCTCGCCTGGAAGATCGCGCGCTCGCCGCGGGTCGGGAAAGTCTTCGT
>DASVPH010000111.1:0-42849 GCA_036382945.1 Casimicrobiaceae bacterium | reverse complement strand
GGAACGTCTGCAGGTCGGCGCACAGCGAGGTGATCTTCAGGCCGGTGATGTGCTGCACCATGTCCATCCAGTGGGAGCCGATGTCGCCCATCACGCGCAGCGGGCCGTTTTCCTTGGCGACGATGCGCCAGTTCCAGTCGGTGTCGTACAGCAGCCAGTCCTGCGAATAGGTTCCCTGCACCACGAGAATTTCCCCAAGCTCGCCCGCCTCGACCATGCGGCGCATGTGCTGCACCATCGGGTAGCAGCGCAGGTTGTGGTTGAGGCAGTTGGCGACGTTCTTCTGTTTGGCGATGTTGACGAGTTCGAGCGCTTCCGCCGAGGAGATGGCGAGCGGCTTCTCGCAGAGCACGTTTTTGCGGGACGTCGCCCGTGTGCCACGCGTAGTCGATGCGGTTCTTGGCCGCCCATTGGCGGACGCGCTCCAGCATGCCGATCCATTCCGAGAAGATGAGGATCTTGACATCGGGATCCGCGAGGCATTCGTCGAGGACGCGCGCGAGCTCGTCGAGCTTCGGGCAGTCGCGCGAGGGATTGTTCTTCATGATGCCCGGCGAGTCGCAGATCATGCGCATCATGTTGAGCAGGATCATGAGCAGGTCCTGCTCTTTCGGCGTGAGCGGGCGGCGCTTCGAGATGGCCACGAGCTCGCCTACTTGCTTCTCGATGGCCGAGTATTCGTCGCGCATCGCCGCGGTGAGGGCGACGAAGTGGTTGCGGTCCGCGCGGTCGGGCAGCTCGGTCTCGACGTCAGCCTTGCGGCGGCGGACGAGGATCGGTCGGACGCGTTCGCGCAGTTTGTCGAGGTTCTTGTAGCCCGCCGGTCGGCCCCTCTCGTCCAGCACGTAATACTCGCGATTGAAGCGGAACAGCGGGCCGAGGATCGTGGGATCGAGGAAATCCACGATCGAGCGCAGCTCGTCGATCCGGTTTTCGATCGGCGTGCCGCTCAGCACGAACGCATAGCGGCTTTCGAGCCGCTTGACCGCCTGGGCGGTTTTTGTGGACCAGTTCTTGATCCGCTGGGCCTCGTCGAGAATGACGACGTCCGGCCGGAGCCGCGCGTTGATGTCGAGACTGTCCGCGACGATCTGTTCGTAATTCGCAATCGTGAAAAACGCGGCATCCGAGTCGCCGTACATCTGCGACCGAAGGCCGCGCCCGCCGAAGACGAGTCGCAGCGGCAGGTCGGTGAACCTCCGGATTTGCTCTTCCCATTCGGCTTTCAGCGAGGCGGGTGTCACGATCAAGACGCGCTGCACCTTGCCGAGGTGGTGGAGAAGCGCGCACGCGGCGATGGCCTGAATGGTCTTGCCGAGTCCCATCTCGTCGGCGAGAAGCGCGCGCTCGGTGAAGGCGAGGTGCAGCATGCCCTCGCGCTGGTAGGGGAAGAGCGGACTGCGCGTGAAGTGTTCCGGATGACCGCCATTCGCAACGCCGGCTTCGTACTCGCGGCGGCTGAGGATACGGTCGTGCTCGCGGGAGCGCGCTTCCAGCCAGGGCGCTACATCCTGCGAAATCCGCACGGACTGGCTGCGCGAGCCCCGGATCTCCTCGAGCAATTCTACGGGATCCAACCCTTCCAACTGCAGACCGTCGCCGTCGAAGCGTTTGCGCAGACCGGGCGGCAGCTTCGCTTTGTTGCGCGACGCGCAGGCGGCCTGCCATGGGATCCACGACGATGTCCAGGCGCGATGAGGAGCCCCGTTCGGCAGCTTTGAATTCCGCCCGCTGACGACGGGCTAGCTGCAGCAGGATAGCTTCGATGTGCTTGCAGGTGCCCAGCCCGTTGATGCGGAAATCCGTGCACGTGCAGGAAAACTGGCGCGACGCAACGTCGCGAATCTCGGCGCGATAAGTCATCCCGCTCGGCGATCGGACTTCGAAATTGGAGAAGACCGGGTGCGTGCGATCGACGTTCGTGATCCGGTGGCGTTCCTCGCGGGCGCGGAGCTTCCGTTTCGCGAGCTCGTCCGCATCGGTCGTTCGCCAATCGGTGGCGGGGGGTAACCTGGGGCCGGGCGCGCGGGCCTTTCGCACGGTTGTTCTTGGCTTCATGGGAACAAAGTCCTCAATCACGCGCGCCCGCGCGCGGGCCTGGGGTGAAGGCGATGCAGGCGGCTGGTGTATTGGATCGCCGATGAACGTCAAGCGCTGCTCCGGCGATAACCGCGTGATCCGGTCAAGCGTGAGAGTTGGTGTTACGGACCACCGCGAATGCAAAGCAGCCTCACATTTCTCCCGCATCGTTGCGTGTGCTTGCTTCGCGCACTGCCGCACCGGCCGCGCATTGCGGCGCAGCGAGCTTGCCAGGTCACTTGAGCGGATTCTCCCAGCGCAATCCCTTGAAGCGGGTGAAATCAGTGTCGCACGACACGAGCACTGCGTCGTGAGTCAGGGCGAGCGCTGCCAGATGCGCATCGGTCGTAAGATTGCCCGCGGTGCCGCTTTGGTGGAGAAGCGTTTTCAGGCTTTCCCAATGGTCGTCCTTCTCGCAGACGATGCGGATGTTGTCTTGGGCGAGCCACACATCAACCTTTGCGGCCGCCGCGTCGGGCGCAAGCGGGCGCGGGAACACACGAGGATTGGTGGTGAGCCGCAGGAAACCGAGCAGAACGACCCAGGGCAAGCCGATAGTCTCCTCGTCGTTCACGGCCGCTTCCCACCACGCGCGCACGCGCTCGTGTGGCGCTGCGTCCGAGTTCACCGCGTAGAGCAGGACATTCAGGTCGACGATTCTCACTTGCGCAGCGCAAGCTCGCGGACGATCTCCTCGTCCTCCAGCGCCGCGGCCAGGGCGAGCGCCTTGTCGAGCGAGACGCGGGGTGACCCGAGAGCCTGGGCACGCTCGCGGTAGACGGGCCGCTTCGGACGACGCGCGCGCCCGATCTCGAGTCCCGCCTTGAGAGCGCGGTTGATGACGCGGCTCAGGCTCACCTTTTCCTTTTGCGCCTGCGCCTTCAGCCGCTCAAGGAGCTCATCATCTACGCGAACCGTTGTACGCATGAAGGCATCATAGCATCGACTATCTTGATGCTCAATCATCAGGGCGCGTTCACGACGGGGCCGGCATTGACCCTCGGCATGATGGAGCTCATGGTCGAAAAACAGCCGCGCGACCGTCGGACGCAAGCGCCGAAGCCGATCAGCACCGGCTCGACGCCTCGCGCAGGAGAGCACGCGCGCTCCTCGGCGGAACTGCGCTCCAAGCGCTGCAAGAGAGCGGCACTCGGACACCGGCCGGCAGCAAGCGAAGACTGACGCGGGAGGCGTCGATCGCGAAAGCATTGATCGAGCAGGAGTCCGCCGGTATCCTCAGTGCATCGGTCCGCGAGCCCCATGCGTATGAGGGGTGCGCGCGTACGCCGCGTCCCAATGGCCATCCAACCTACCTTCCTGTTGATCGCCGACATCGGCGGCTACACGCGCTTCATGAAATTCCACCGGGCGAGCCTCGCGCACGCGCAGGAGGTCGTCGCCCAACTGCTCGAAGCCGTGATCGACGCGACGCGCGGGAACTTGAAGCTCGCGAAGCTCGAAGGCGACGCCGCGTTCTTCTACTTCGCGTGGACGGCCAGAGCCGAGCCCGGGCTCGATTTCGTGGCCGAGCAGGCCGCCGCCATCTACCGGGCATTCCACGCGCGGGCTTCCGATCTCAAGGTCAACACCTTGTGCGTCTGCGACGGCTGCCAGCAGGCGGGCAACCTCAAGATCAAGCTCGTCGGGCATTTCGGCGAGGCGGCCTTGCAGAAGGTCAAGCGCTTGACCGAGCTCGCCGGCGTGGACGTGATCCTCGTGCACCGTCTGCTCAAGAACGACGTGCCGGTGCCCGAGTACATGCTGATGACCGAGCCCGTGCACCGCCGCGTCGATCGCTCGCTGCGCGAGCGCGCGCAGGCGCTCGCGCTGGAGCTGCCTGAGCTTGGTCGCACCGAGACGTTCTACGTCGACCTCGAGCGCTACGTGGGCGAGGTCGCGCCCGCCCCGAAGCTTCCGCTCGTTGCGCGGATCCTCCGGCAGGCCGGGCTCACGCTGCGCTCGTTTCCCGCGTTGGTCGGGCTCGTCGAGGCCTGCGCCGGGTTCCGCAACATCGACCGCACGCGGCCGTCCGCGGCAGAGGGAGCAACGCCGTAGGGGCGCTCTTGCAAAGAGCTCGAGCTGCCGTCACCGGACACAGAACGGGTGCGCCCCCCGCCAGGCGGGCCGAGAACAGTCGCCGAACCGGCCGCCCGGGCTCGTGTCGAATGTTCAAGACTCGAAAGCGGACGCCGGCACGGATCAGCGCGCATCTAGCGCGCATGCGCGACAGGCATCACCTCGGCCTGAGCGGATCGCGAGCCCGCCTCGCCGGTGGGTCGGATCGGAGGATGAGCATCATGACATCGGAAACCATCGCCCGGCCGCAAGAGGCGCTTTCGGCGGATTCGCTACGCAAACTCGACGCCTACTGGCGCGCGGCGAACTATCTGTCGGTGGGGCAGATTTATCTCTACGACAACCCGCTGCTCAAGGAGCCGTTGCGGATCGAGGACGTGAAGCCGAGGCTGCTCGGTCATTGGGGAACCACGCCGGGCTTGAACTTCATCTACGTGCATCTGAACCGCATCATCACGCAGTACGACCTCGACATGATCTACGTGACCGGTCCCGGGCATGGCGGCCCGGCGCTGGTCGCGAACACCTATCTCGAGGGCACGTACAGCGAGCTCTACCCGAGCGTGTCCCAGGACGAGAAGGGCATGAAGCGGCTCTTCACGCAATTCTCCTTTCCCGGCGGCATCCCCAGCCACGCCGCCGCGGAAACGCCGGGCTCAATCAACGAGGGGGGCGAGCTCGGCTATGCGCTCGCGCACGCGTATGGCGCGGCGTTCGACAACCCGGGGCTGATCGTGGCGTGCGTGGTCGGCGACGGCGAAGCCGAAACCGGACCGATGGCGACGAGCTGGCACTCCAACAAGTTTCTCGATCCCGTCGGCGACGGTGCAGTGCTCCCGATCCTTCATCTCAACGGCTACAAGATCGCCGGTCCCACCGTGCTCGCCCGCATCCCGCGGCAGGAGCTCGAGGCGCTGTTCTACGGTTACGGCTACGCGCCGCACTTCGTCGAAGGCGACGAGCCGCGCGCGATGCATCTCGCGATGGCTTCGACGCTCGATGCCGTGGTCGCCGAGATTCGGCGCATCCAGGCCGATGCCCGCGCCAACGGCGTCATCACGCGGCCGCGGTGGCCGATGGTGATCCTGGGCTCGCCGAAAGGGTGGACCGGGCCGAAGGTGGTCGACGGCAAGCCGGTCGAAGGGACGTTTCGCGCGCACCAGGTGCCCCTCGCCGGTTTGGCCGCCGAGCCCGGGCACTTGCGGATGCTCGAAGAGTGGATGAAGAGCTACCGCCCCGAGGAATTGTTCGACGCCCACGGCAGGCTGTCGGCGGAGCTCGCGGCGATCGCGCCGACGGGCAAACGGCGCATGGGCGCCAATCCGCATGCGAACGGCGGGACGCTGCTGCACGAGCTCCGAGTGCCGGATTTCCGCGACTACGCGGTCGAAGTGCCGCGGCCCGGCGGCGTCGAAGCCGAAGCCACGCGCATCCAGGGCAAGCTCATCCGCGACGTGCTGAGGCAGAACGCCGAGGCGCGCAACTTCCGCGTGTTCAGCCCGGACGAGACCGCATCGAATCGCTGGGACGCGGTGTTCGAGGTCACCAATCGCGCCTCGGATGCCGAGATCGTGTCCACAGACGACCACGTCGCGCGCGAGGGCCGCGTCATGGAGATGCTGAGCGAGCACCAGTGCCAAGGCTGGCTCGAAGGCTATCTCCTGACCGGGCGCCACGGCTTCTTCTCCTGCTACGAGGCGTTCGTGCACATCGTCGATTCGATGTTCAATCAGCACGCCAAGTGGCTCGAGCAGGCAAGCCGGGTACCCTGGAGACGGCCGATCGCGTCGCTCAACTATCTGCTCTCCTCGCACGTGTGGCGCCAGGACCACAACGGCTTCAGCCATCAGGACCCCGGATTTCTCGACCTCGTCGTGAACAAGAAATCGGCGTTCATCCGGGTGTATCTGCCGCCCGACGCGAACACGCTCCTCTGGGTGACCGACCAGTGCCTGCGCAGCCGCAACCGCATCAACGTCATCGTGGCCGGCAAGCAGCCCGCGCTGCAATGGCTCGACATGGACGCGGCGGTCGAGCACTGCACCGCGGGAGCCGGGATATGGAAGTGGGCGAGCGACGACGACGGAGGCGAGCCCGACGTCGTCATGGCGTGCTGCGGCGACATACCGACGCTCGAGACGCTGGCGGCGGTCGAGATCCTGCGCGAGCATTTCCCTGAGCTCAGGATCCGTGTGGTCAACGTCGTCGACCTGATGACCTTGCAGCCGGCGAGCGAGCATCCGCACGGCCTGTCCGATCCGGACTTCGACACGCTGTTCACCAAGGATCGCCCCATCATCTTCGCCTTCCACGGCTACCCGTGGTTGATCCATCGCCTTGCCTATCGGCGGACGAATCACGCGCAACTGCACGTGCGCGGCTACAAGGAGAACGGAACGACCACCACCCCCTTCGACATGGTCGTGCTGAACGATCTCGATCGCTTCCACCTGGCCGGCGACGTGATCGACCGCGTGCCGGGCCTCGGTTCCCGGGCCGCGCAATGCAGACAGTTCCTGCGCGACCGGCTGGCCGAGCACAAGGCGTATATCGAACGCTACGGCGAGGACATGCCGGAGATCAGGAACTGGCGATGGAAGGGGCGTCACGTGGACCGATCTCGGTAGCGGCAAGAGTCGGCAGGACGCCATGATCCCTTCGATCATCGTCGTGATGGGCGTTTCCTCATCCGGCAAGACGACCGTTGCCGCGCTGCTCGCCGGACGCCTGCACTGGGAGCTCGCCGAAGGCGACGCGTTCCATCCGCCGGCCAACGTGGCCAAGATGCGCAGCGGCACTCCGCTCACCGACGAGGATCGCTCGCCGTGGCTTCGCGCGATCGCGGCGTGGATCGATGCCGAGCGCGCCGCCGGCCGGCACGCGATCGTCGCCTGCTCGGCGCTGAAGCGCAGTTATCGCGACATCATCATCGACGGCCGCGACGACGTGCGGCTGGTGTACCTCAAGGGCGACTTCGAGCTGGTCGCGCAGCGCATGGCAGCGCGCCACGGCCACTTCATGCCGGTCGCCCTGCTGCAAAGCCAGTTCGACACGCTCGAAGAGCCGACGGCCGACGAAAACCCGGTGGTTGTATCGATCGAGGCCAAGCCGAAAGAGATCGTCGAGCGCATCATGGCGGCGCTGCACTTGGCTGCGGCGGCGCCGTGACTTGAGTCGTTTGCTTCCGACTACGCGATGTCGTCCTGCACGGCGAAGATGTCGTCGAGCTCGCGGTCGTAGGTCTCTGACCAGAGCTGCGAATCCGACGCGACCTCGATCAACTGCGCGGTGATGGGCACGCGCATTCCCGATTTGCGCACGCTGCCCTCGAGCACGGTGGCGACGTTGAGCTTCTGCGCCACCGTCGGGATGTCGGCAGCGTGACCGTGCCGGTCGGACGTTCTGCCATCGTGGGGTCGGCGCGAGGACGGGCGGAGTCCGTGAATGATACTCTTGCGCATCGGGACCGGCCGAAAATACGGATGCCCGTCTGGCACATACAGCTTCTCGGCGGCCTCCGCGCGACACACGGGAGCGTCCTGCTCGCGCAGTTTCCGAGTCGACCGATCGCGATGCTGCTGGCGCTGCTGGCGCTGCAACCGCAGCGACGTCACGCGCGCGAGGAGCTGATCGAGCTCCTGTGGCCCGGCGTCGAGCTCGACGTGGGTCGCAATCGTCTGCGTCAGGTGCTCTCGACCTTGCGCAGGCTGCTGGAGCCGCCTGACGTACCGCCCGACTCGGTACTGAGCGCAGATCGGCAGACCGTCGGGCTGAACGCCGACGCGGTCGTCTGCGACGTGCACGAGTTCGAGCGGTACCTTCGCCAGGGTGCGATCGCCGAAGCTCTGGACTGCTATCGCGGCGATCTGCTGCCCGGCTTCCTCGACGAATGGGTCGAGGACGAGCGCATCCGGTTGACCGCGCTCTACGAACGCGCGCTCTCGCGCAGCGTTGCGGCGGGCGCGATCGCTCGGCCCGACGATCGACCTCGGCCGCCGGGCGACGCGTCCGCGAAACGCGCCGAGCATGCGCCGCCATCGCGCGCGCTGCCCTCCTATGTGAGCGCCTTCTTCGGCCGCGAGGACGAGAAGCGCTCGGTCCTCGAGGCGCTGGCGCAGCACCGGCTGGTAACGGTCGCCGGGCCGGGCGGCTTCGGCAAGACGCGCCTGGCGATCGAGTGCGCACGTGGGGCCGAAGGCTTCGACACGGTGGCATTCGTCGCCTTGAGCGAGTGCAACGATGCCGAATTGATCCCGAATGCCATCCGGGACGTCCTGCGCATGGAAGCGTCGCAGGAGGACGCGCTGGCGCAGTTGTGCGCGTTTCTCGACGCGCAGGACGTGCTCTTGGTGCTCGACAATTTCGAGCAACTCGTCGACGCGGGCGCGAGCGTCCTGTTGACGTTGCTCGAGCGGCTGCCGCGGCTGCGCTGCCTGGTGACGTCGCGGCGGGTGCTCAACGTTCCCGGCGAGCAGGTCCTTGCCATCGATCCGCTCCCGATGCCCCAAGCCTCGATGGGCGCCGCCGAAGCCGCAGCGACGCCCAGCCTCGCCTTGTTCATCGACCGCGCCCGCGGTGCGCGAGCCGACTTTGCCCTGACCGCGGACAATCGCCCAGCGCTGATCGAGCTTTCCCGTGCGCTGGAAGGCTTGCCGCTGGCGATCGAGATCGCGGCGTCGCGCATCCGCGCCTATTCGCCGACCGAGATGTGCGCCGCGCTCGTCGAGCGCTTCGCGCTGCTCACGCGCCAGGGGCAGCGCGGGTCGCGCTTCGGCCGCCACGCGTCGCTGCAGACGACGATCGAGTGGAGCTGGGATCTGCTGAGTCCGGCGCGGCAGCGGTTCTTTGCGTCGTTGTCGGTCTTTCGCGGCGGTTGGACGGCCGCCGCGGTCGGAGCAGTGTGCGAGGCTCCGGATGCGCGCGCGCAACTCGAGGAGCTCGCCGCCGATTCGCTCCTTCGCGCCGACGCGGACGAGAACGGTGTCACGCGCTTTTCGATGCTGGAGACATTGCGGGAATTTGCGCAGGAGCGGCTCGACACGGACACCCGTCGCTTGCGGGCGCGACATCGCGCGTACTTCCTGCAGGTGGCCCGGCAAGCGGCGAGCGCCGACACTGCCATTGCCGAGCGCGACTTTCCCAATCTGAAGCAAGCGCTTGTCGCCGCCGTGGAAGACGGCGAGCCGGCCAGCGCGCTCGACATCGGCGTCGTGTTGCGACCGCACTGGGAAGCGCACGGCACGCTTCCCGACGAATTGCGGCTGCTCAAGCAGGCGCTCGCGAGCTGCCCGAAAGACGAACCCAGCTTGCATGCCGGGCTCAACCTGCTGGCAGAGCTGACGCTGGCGGCCGGGGATGGCGAACAGGCCCATGGCTACGCACAGCGTGCGCTGGAGGAAGCGGGTGATGATCCGGTGCACCGGGCCCCGGCGCTCGTCACCGTGGCGCGGGTGCGCTGGGAGCGGGAGCAGCGCGGCAAGGCGCTCATCGCGATCCTGGACGAAGCCCTTGCGTTGGCGACCGAGGCCGGGATGGCCGCGGTCCAGGCCGATGCGCTGCGCGTCCGGGCCACGGTCGCACTGAAGCACGGCGCCCAGGATGCCGATTACCCGACGGCGGACGCGTTATTCGTGCGCGCGGAAGCGGCGTACCGAGCGGTCGGACAGCCCCGATGGGCACATCGAGTGCTCGTGCAGCGCGCCGGGTGCTTGACCGGGCTCAAGCGCTACGACGAAGCGCGGACGATTCTCGCCCGATGCGAACGCTATTTCGGCGGGCTCAACTCGGTGGCCGACTTGATCGCAGTCGCCAACATGACGGGCTACCTCGAATCGGGGCAGGAGCACTGGCCCGAAGCCGTTGCCGCAGGCCGCCGCTGCGTGCAGCTCGCGTGGGACCGGCACGCGCACTTCTGGCTGGCTTTGGCGCTGTGGAACCTGCCGTCTTCGCTGGTCATGATCGGCGAGGCCGCGCTCGCGGCGCGCCTGATGCCCTTCGCCCGGCACTTCTGGGAGCGCAGCATCGGCACGCTCACGGCGAGCGATGTCGCCGCCGTCGAAGACGTACGCAAGCGCGTGGCTAAGCACCTGGGCGTCGGAGAGACCAAGACGCTGTGGGCGGAGGGCCCGCGGCTTTCCCTGGCCGAAGCGGTCCAGCTCGCCCTGAGCGGCCGCGGCTAGGGCGCCCGAGGCGGCACCCCGCCTTTGTTGCAAGGCCGCCACACCGGCGCGCTCCCGCTTTCGGTGTTCTAGCGTTTGCCTAACGGTCGGCGCGCACAGTTCGCTCCAAGGTAGCGGTGAGCATCAAGACGCTTCCGCACCCCAAACCGAATCACTCAACGAACCCAAGGAGATTTGCCATGTTGCCACGTACCCTCAAAATCGCCCGCATCGTCACGCTGTCGCTGGGTCTTGCCGCCCTGGTTCCGTCCGTCGGGCATACGCAAGCCCCTCCCATGGACATGTCCTGGGGCATCCGCGCGCAGATGCAATACCAGGCTCAGGGAGACGCCGCCGCGCGCGCAACCGCAATGGCGTACTACCGTTACATGCAGCAGCTGCGCGCCGCCGGCTACACCGGTCCGTCGCTGCCGACGGGAGTGACCAACGAGTCGCTGCGCGCGAGCATCAACGCCGCCAATCAGGCCGGCCAGGCCTACAACCAGGCGCAGGTCTACAACTCGCAGCGCAGAAGCAACGCCGTTTACGACTACGACATGCGGGCGATCCGCGGCTGCACCCGCTACGTCGATCAATACGGGCGCTTCGGTTACGCGGGGTGCTAGGGGCAACAACGCGAGCAACGTCCTGGCGCGTGGGCGAATGGGAGACGCAGGCCGATGGGGAGTGGCGCGATCTTCTCAGCGCGCCAACTCGAGACCGGGTTGGTCGGAATGGGGTCCGCTGCTATGCTTGCAGCCGCGGTCGTGCCAGCAGCCAATTCCATGAGGGCAGCGTGCGGAGACGAGTAGCGTTGAACCGAGCACATCGGCAAGTCGCCTGGATCGGCATCGCAGCGCTGCTCATCGCGGGCGGCTGCGCGAAGAATGCCGGTCCGCCGCAAGCGTCTCCACCCGAAGTGTCGGTGATCAAGCTGGCGCCGAGCTCGGTCACCGTGTTCGAGGATTATGTCGGGCAGACCGAAGCGGTCGACGCGGTCGAGATTCGGGCGCGGGTCGGCGGCATCCTGGACCGGCAGGCCTACGTCGACGGCTCGCGCGTGAAGAGGGGCGAGCTGCTGTTCGTGATCGACCCGCAGCCCTACGCCGCGGCGCTCGAGCAGGCGAAAGGCAATCTCGCGCAGGCGCAGGCCTCGTTGCAGAACTCGAGGCAGAACCTGGCGCGCGCGGAGCCCCTGCTCGGCGACCAGGCGATCAGCCGGCAGGACTACGATGCGGCGGTGGCGAAAGAGCGTAGCGACGCCGCCAGCGTCGAAGCGCTGCGGGCGCAGGTGCGGCAAGCGGAGCTCAACCTCGGGTACACGGCGATTCGCGCCCCGCGCGACGGGCTGGTCAGCAAGGCGCTGATCCGACCGGGCGGCCTCGTAAACGCGTCGACCACGCTGCTCACGACGCTCTATTCGGACGACCCGATCCGCGTCAATTTCGCCGTCGGCGAGCAGAAGCTGATCGAGTTCCGCCAGCTCTTTGGGAGCCGGCCGGGGAACGCGAAGGACAATGATCTTGCGTTCCGGCTCAAGCTCATCGACGGCAGCGACTATCCGCACCCGGGTAAGCTCGATTTCGTCGACGCGGCCGTGGATCCCAAGAATGGCACGCTGCAGCTTCGCATCGCGTTGCCCAATCCCGAGCGCGCACTTCGCCCAGGACAATTCGTGCGCGTGATCATGCCGGCGCGCGAGAAGGCCAACGCCCTTCGCGTGCCGCAGCGCGCGGTCACCGAGCTGCTGGGCACACAGTCGGTGTTCGTCGTCGGGACCGACGGCAAGGCCGTGTCCAGGGCGATCGTCGCCAAGACCCGCATCGGCAACGACTGGCTGGTCGACCAGGGCCTCAGTACCGGCGAGCTGGTGGTCGTGGACGGCATCTCCAAGGTTAGGCCGGGGAGCGTCGTGAAACCGGTGTTGGCGTCGGCGGAGACGGGCAACGCCGCGGCATCGGACAGCAGCACAGCGGCCACGCCGCCGGCAGCGGCTCCCGCGGCGACGAAATCGGGCGGCTGAATGTTCAATTTCTTCATCGAGCGGCCGGTCTTCTCGACCGTCATTTCGCTCATCATCACGCTGGCCGGAGCGCTGGCCGGCTTCGGGCTGCCGATCGCGCAATATCCGCAGATCGTGCCGCCCCAGGTGCAGGTGGCGACGAGCTTCCCCGGGGCCAACGCGGATGTCGTCACCCAGTCCATCGCCGCGCCCATCGAGCAGCAGATCAACGGCGCGAAGAACATGCTGTACATGGACTCGAAGAGCTCCAACGACGGCTCGTACAACCTGATCGTGACTTTCGACGTCGGGACCAACCAGGACCTCGCTGCCGTCGACGTGCAGAATCGTCTCGCCGTGGCGCAAAGCTCGCTGCCCGCCGACGTGATCCGGCAGGGCGTGATCGTGCGCAAGCAATCGACGGATTTTCTGGAAGTGCTCGCGCTCACCTCGCCGGAGAACCGCTTCGATACGACCTTTCTGTCCAACTACGCACTGCTCAACATGCAGGACGCGCTCGCCCGCATTCCGGGGGTGGGGCTCGTGCGCATCTTCGGGGCGCGCGACTTCAGCATGCGCATCTGGCTCGATCCCGACAAGATGGCGCGACTGGGCGTGACGGCCACCGACATCCAGAAGGTGGTCCAGGAGCAGAACGTGGTCGCGCCGGCCGGCCGCGTTGGCGTTCCCCCGGTGCCGCCGGGTCAGCAGATGCAATACGCGGTCACTGTCCGGGGTCGGCTCACCGACGCGTCGCAGTACGAAAACATGGTGGTGCGCGCCGCGCCGGATGCGCAGATCGTCCGCCTGCGCGACGTGGCGCGCATCGAGCTCGGCGGCGCCGACTACAGCATCAACGTCCAGGAGAACGGCGTGCCCGGCGTGTTCATCGGGATCTTCCTGCAGCCCGACGCCAACGCGCTCGACGTGGCGAGAGAGGTTACGCGGACGATGACGAGCCTCGCGCAGCGCTTCCCGCCGGGCATGGTGTGGTCGGTGCCGTACAGCACGACGCCGTTCGTGACCGAGTCGCTGCGCGAGGTGCTGAAAACGCTCGGCATCGCCTTCCTGCTCGTGATGTTCGTCATATTCCTGTTCCTGCAGACGTGGCGCGCGACGTTGATCCCGATGCTTGCGGTGCCGGTGTCGCTGGTGGGCACGTTCGCCGCGTTCGCGGCGCTCGGCTTCTCGATCAATACGCTGACCCTGTTCGGGCTCGCCCTCGCGATCGGGACCGTGGTGGACGACGCGATTGTCGTCGTCGAGGCCGTGCAGCATCGCCTGGACACCGAGCACCCGACGCCGGTGGCGGCGACGAAGGCCGCGATGGCCGATGTCGGCGGACCGGTCATCGCCATCGCGATCTCGCTTTCCGCGGTATTCATTCCGGTCGCGTTCCTGGGCGGCCTGACCGGCCAGCTCTACAAGCAGTTCGCGCTGACGATCGCGACCGCCGTGATCCTGTCGGCGGTCGTCGCCCTCACGCTCACGCCGGCGCTCTGCGCGCTCCTGCTGCACCCGGCGGCCCACAGCGAGCACCCGGGACCGCTGGCACGCTTCTTCGAACGATTCAACCATCTGTTCGAATCGTTCCGCAACCGCTACACCGACTCGGTGGTGAAGCTCGCGCGGCACGCCGCATTGGTCGCCCTCACGTTCGTCGTGCTGCTTGTGGCCCTCTACGGTTTGATCAAGACGCGTCCGACGGGGCTCGTCCCCGACGAAGACCAAGGTTACCTGTTCATCGTGATGCAGCTTCCGCCCGCAGCCTCGCTGGAGCGGACCAACGCCGTGGTCAACCAGGTGAACACGATCGCCAACAAGGTGCCGGGTATCGCGGGCGTGGCATCGCTCGTGGGCTTCAACCTGCTTACAGGGTTGACGACTTCGTACAACTCCACCACCTTCGTCCGCTTCAAGCCGTGGGCCGAGCGCAACCGGCCGGGCCAGAGCGGCGCGGAGATCCTGCGCACGCTGAGCATGCGCCTGAATCGCGAGATCAAGGACGCCAACGCGCTGGTGCTCGATCCGCCGCCGATCCGGGGCTTGAGCACGACCGGCGGGTTCGAGTTCGTCCTGCAGGACGTCGGCGGGGGCGATGCGCGTTCGTTCGCGCAGGTCTTGCAGAACCTGCTCGGCGAGGCGCGCAAGAGGCCGGAGCTCGGCTTCGTGTTCGCCAACTACGACGACCGCACGCCGCAGATCGAGTACGAGGTCGACCGCGACAAGGTGAAATCGTACGGCCTCGCGCTCTCCGAAGTGTTCTTCACGCTGCAGATGTTCATGGGCAGCTACTACGTCAACGACTTCAACCGGTTCGGCCGGACCTTCCGCGTGCAGGCGCAGGCCGAAGGCTACGCTCGGGCCGACCCCGCCGACGTCAACCGTTACTACGTGCGCAATGTCGACGGCGACATGATCCCCCTGGGCTCGGTGCTGAAGCCGAAGACGATCAACGGCCCGGAATTTTTCGAGCGCTACAACCTCTATCGCGCGGCCACCGTCAACGGCTCGCCCGCGCCCGGCTACAGCTCGGGGCAGGCGGCGGGGGCGATGGAGGAACTGGGGCAGAGCCTTCCCGCGGGGTACGCGTACGAATGGACCGGCGCGCAATACCAGGAAAAGAAGACAGGCGGTCAGACGGGTTACATCTTTGCGCTGTCGCTGATGTTCGTGTTCCTGGTGCTGGCCGCCTTGTACGAGAGCTGGGCGATGCCGGTGGCAATTCTGCTGGTGATCCCGTTCGGCGTGCTCGGCGCGTTCACGGGGCTCGCGCTGCGCGGTGTCGCGAACAACGTGTACGCGCAGATCGGGCTCATCATGCTGATCGGGCTCGCGGCGAAGAATGCGATCCTCATCGTGGAATTCGCGCGGCTCGCCCGCGAGCGCGGGTTGTCGATCGTCGAGGCGGCCAAGGAAGGCGCTTACCTGCGCCTACGACCGATCCTGATGACCTCCTTCGCCTTCATCTTCGGCACGATGCCGCTGGCTGTCGCCACCGGGGCCGGCGCGGGGGCGAGACAGTCGATCGGCACGACGGTGGTCGTCGGCATGCTGTTCGCGACGCTGCTCGGCATCTTCGTGATCCCGATCTATTACGTGATCGTCCAGCGGGCGAGAGAGCGCAGGAATCCGTTCCGCGACGGCGAGGTTGCGGCTCGCGCAGTGGCGCCCGCCGCGCCGGCCGCGCCGCGGGAGGGAGAAGGCGAGTGACGGCGCGTCGGCTCGTGTGGCTCGCCGCCACGCTTCTTTCGGCATGCGCGGTGGGACCGCAATATTCGCGGCCCGCGCTCGAGGTACCCGGCGTGTTCCGCGATCAGGCCGAGACACCGGGCGCTGCCTCCTTCGCCGATCTGTCCTGGTGGGACGTCTACCAGGATGCGAAGTTGCGCGAGCTTCTCAAATCGGCGCTCGAGCGCAATCGCGACGTGAAGATCGCCGCGGCCCGGGTGGCCGAGGCGCGCGCACAGGCGGCCATCGCCCGCGTGGCCCAGTATCCCCAGGCGAGCGCCGCCTTCGACGGGCAGCACGGCCGCGTCTTCCAGGGTGGAAACTACGTGACCGCCGCGCTGTTCTCGGCCGAGGCCCAGGTCTCGTTCGAGGCCGACTTGTGGGGCCGGCTGGCGAGCTTGAGCGACGCGGCCCGATCGAACCTGCTCGCAACCGAGTACGCGCGCGACGGCGTCACGGCAAGCCTGGTGAGCGACGTGGCGAGCGCCTACTTCGGCCTGATGGCCTCCGATCAGCAGTTGCGCGTCACCGAGCGCACCGTCGCTGATCGCCAGCGCTTTCTCGAGCTCACGCAGAGCAAGTTTCGCCGCGGGGCGGCGGCCGGCGTGGATGTCAACCGCGCTGAAGCGAACGTGGCGGCGGCGCGGGCGATCGCGGCCGACCTGAAGCGCCAGATCGCGCAAGACGAGAATCAGCTTCGGATCCTACTCGGGGAGAATCCCGCGCCGATCGAACGCCCGCGGCTCGACCTGGAAGCGCTGCCCGCTCCGCCCGGCGTTCCCGCGGGGCTGCCCTCATCGCTGCTCGAGCGCCGGCCCGATCTCAGGCAGGCGGAGGCGAACCTCGCCGGCGCCGTCGCCAACGTGCGCGCTGCGAAAGCGGCGCTGTACCCGACCATCTCGCTCACCGGCTCGTTCGGCTGGGAGAGCCTCGAGCTGACGCGGCTGTTCATCGGGCCGACCAAGGTCTGGTCGCTCGGTCTGGACGTCCTGCAACCGCTCATCAATGCCCAGCGCAACCGCTACCAGGTGGAGGCGGCGCAGGCGCGCTCCGAACAGGTGCTGTTGCAGTATCAGAGCGCCGTCGCGCAGGCGTTTCGCGAGGTCTCGGACGCGCTGGTGGCGAAACAGCGCTACGACGAAGCGCTGCAGGCGCAGGAGCAGCAGGTCAAGGCGCTGCAGCAAGCGCGCTCGCGCGTGCTGCGACGGTACGAAGTCGGCTATTCGTCCTACTTCGAAGTGATCGATGCCGACAGCAGCTTGTACGCGGCGCAGTTGCTGCTGGTCCAGGCGCGCCGCAACAGTCTGGTCACGCTGGTGCAGCTCTACAAGGCGCTCGGAGGCGGGTGGGACCGGGCAACGTCGGGGGCGGCGCCGGTGGCCGCGCATTGAGCAGGCTGCGGACATTCGCGCGAAGCTTGACGCAGATCAAATTTCCAGGCGGAACAGCGGCTTTCATCGCCTCCCTTCGAGCGTAGCATAGACCGTACGCAATCATGCGTTGCGCACGAGGCTCGGGACGGCTGCGATGCCCAGGTTCGAAGTCGTGGTGCGAAAGGATTTCTCCGACGTCACCTACCTGCTGGAGATCAGTCACCCGTTGATGGCGGAAGCGGCGAAGCCGGGCCAGTTCGTCATCGTGATGTCGCACGAGCATGGCGAGCGCATCCCGCTGACGATCGCCGATTTCGACCGCGAGAAGGGAACGATCACGCTCGTCGTCCAGGCCGTAGGCAAGACGACGCGCGAGATGCAGCGGACGTGCGGCGCGGGCACCGCGCTGCACGCCGTCGTCGGCCCGATGGGCGTTCCCAGTGCCCTCGGCTCCCCGAAGAAAGTGTTGTGCGTCGGCGGCGGGCTCGGCGTGGCGCCGATCTTTCCCCAGTTGCGCGCGTTCAAGCAGAACGGCGCATACGTGATCGGCGTCATCGGCTTTCGCAACAAGCAGCTCATCTTCTGGGACGACAAGTTCCGCGCGGTGTGCGATGAGTTGCTTCTCTGCACCGACGACGGATCGGCCGGGATCAAAGGCAACGTCACGGAAGGAATCAAGCGCGCGGTGGCCAAGCACGCCGATATCGACGAGTGCCTCGCCATCGGCCCGCCGGTGATGATGAAGGGCTGTGCCGAAGCCACACGGCCGCACAGGATCAAGACCGTGGTGAGCCTCAATCCGCTCATGGTCGACGGGACCGGCATGTGCGGCGGCTGCCGGGTCAAGGTGGGCGGTCAGGTGAAATTCGCGTGCGTAGACGGGCCAGAGTTCGACGGGCACCAGGTCGATTTCGACGACCTGATGTCGCGGCAGCGCCGCTTCGTTACGGAAGAGAAGGCCGCGCTCGAGCGCTGGTCGGCGAGCTGTCGCATGAACAGCGAGCCTCACCCGGGCTCGCTCGCCTCGGCGAGCCCGGCTGACGCGGGCGACGCCGCGAATGACTTGCTGGAGCTGCCCGACCCGTTCGAAGATGTGCAGGGGGGCTAGTGGCCAAGAAGAAGACGATACGCACGATTCCGCAGCAGCGCACTCCGATGCGCGAGCAGTCGCCACGCGTGCGCGTGCAGAACTTCGCCGAGGTGGCCTGCAGCTATGCGCTGGAAGACGCGCTCATCGAGGCGGAGCGTTGTCTGCTCTGTCCGGAGCAGCCCTGCGTGCGCGGCTGCCCGGTCGCGATCGACATTCCGGGCTTCATCCGGAAGCTCACCGAGAAAGACTATCGCGGCGCCTACGACGTCATCACCGCCACCAATCTCCTGCCGGCGGTGTGCGGCCGGGTCTGTCCGCAGGAAAGCCAGTGCGAGGGCGTGTGCACGGTCGGCGAAACGCTGGAACCGGTGGCGATCGGCCGGCTCGAGCGTTTCGTCGGCGACAAGGCGATCGCCGAAGGCTGGGTCAACGTCCCGTACATCGAGCGCAACGGCTTCAAGGTCGGGATCGTCGGCTCGGGGCCTGCGGGGATGGCGTGCGCGGCCGACCTGACCAAAGCGGGTTGCGACGTCACCGTGTACGAGGCATTCCATCAGCCCGGTGGCGTCCTGCGCTACGGCATTCCCGATTTCCGCCTGCCCAACGAAGTGATCGACGCCGAGATCCGCAACCTCGAGAAGCTCGGCGTCAAGTTCGAGTGCAACACGCTGGTCGGGCGGCTGTTCACGATCGAGCAGATGATCGACGAGCTCGGCTTCGATGCGGTTTTTGTCGGCACGGGCGCCGGATATCCGGCGATGCTGGGCATCCCGGGCGATTCGCTCAACGGCGTGCTCTCCGCCAACGAGCTGCTCACGCGCTGCAATCTGATGCGCGCCAAGGACTTCCCGCGCTACGACACGCCGCTCCCGCTCGGGCGGCGCGTGGCGGTCGTGGGCGCCGGCAACACGGCGATGGACGCGATGCGCGTATGCCTGCGGCTTGGCGCGGAAAAAGTCTATTGCATCTACCGCCGCAGCCGGACCGAGTGCCCGGCGCGCGCCGAAGAAGTCCATCACGCCGAGGAAGAGGGCGTCGAGTTTCACTGGCTGTCCAATCCGGTCGCCGTGCTCGACGACGGGAAGGGTGGGGTTCGCGGCCTGCGCTGCATGCGCATGGAGCTGGGCGAACCGGACGATTCCGGGCGCCGCCGGCCGGTTCCGGTCGCCGGCAGCGAACACGACATCGAGGTCGACCTGGTGGTGTTCGCCATCGGTACCCACGCGAATCCGATCATGGGCCAGACCTCCGGGCTCAGGCTCGACAAGCGCGGCTACATCGACACGGACGAGGATCTCGCGACCTCGGTCGCGGGCGTGTTCGCCGGCGGCGACATCGTGACCGGCGCCGCCACGGTGATCGAGGCGATGGGTGCCGGCCGCAAGGCGGCGCGCAGCATGAAGGCCTACCTCGGAGTGCGCGATGCCGGCGCGCCCTACGCCGGCGAAGCTCCTGCCGCCGAGAAGCTCTTCGGGATCGATCTCCGGGAAAGGAATTTCGTGCGCGTTCGCCTCGCCCGAGGCACCGCCGGCGACGCAAGCGCCTTACACGGACCGAGCTGACCCATGAACGACGCCACCGTCGCGAAAGCCCCCGCCGCAGCGCCCGCCGGTCAGGCCCGACCCCGCGCCACCGGGAAGACTGCGACCATGCTGACCCAGCACGTCATCGAGGTGATCAGCGACTCAGGCGAAGGCGCGCAACGCTGCGGGCAGTCGCTGGGCGCCATCGCCGCGCGGATGGGTAACGGCGTATGGACCGATGAGATCATCCCCGCCGAGATCCGACCGCCGGCGCGCAGCGTCGAAGGGGCGAGCGGCAACCGGATCCGGATCGGCTCGGGCCAGGTCACCAACGGCGGCGACGAGACCGATCTGGTCGTGGCCTTCAACGAGCAGGTGCTGCTCGGCCGCGTTCGCGCCGGCGAGCTGAAGGACGGTTGCATCATCCTGCTGGAGAGCATCTGGCGCGACGACGCCGATCCCGCGATCGCCGACTCGTACCGCGAGACTTGCGACGGCCTCCTGGCCGAGGGGTACAAGCTGTATGAAGTGCCGATGGAGCGCGAGTGCCGCGCGCGAGTTCCCGACGCGCAGCGAGGCAAGAACATGTTCGCGTTGGGCATGCTGTGCAGCATCTACGGTCTGGACCTCAAGCTCGCGCGCGAGCAGATCGCGCTCACCTTCGGCAAGAAGGCCGCGAGCGTGATCAAGACCAACGTGATGCTGCTGGAAGCCGGCCATGACTGGGCGGAGGCGAACCTCGATTTCAAGTTCCGCGTCCCGGCGGTTCGACCCACCGAGCCGCAGATCGTGGTGAACGGCAACACGGCGCTGGCGCTCGGGGTTCTCGCCTCGGGGATGGATATCTGCGCGATGTACCCGATCACGCCGGCAACCTCGGCTTCGCACTACCTCTCCGATGTATTCGAGAAGGTCGGCGGCATCGTTCACCAGGCCGAGGATGAGATCGCGGCGTGCTCTTTTGCGATCGGCGCCTCCTACGCGGGTAAGTGCGCGGTCACCATCACTTCGGGTCCCGGCTATTCGCTCAAGCAGGAAGCGATCGGGCTGGCGGTCATGGCGGAGATCCCGCTGGTGGTCGTCAACGTCCAGCGCGGCGGCCCGAGCACCGGCCTGCCGACCAAGGCCGAGCAAGGCGATCTGCTGGCCGCCATCTTCGGCAGCCACGGCGATGCGCCGAAGGTGGTGATGGCGGCCCCCACCATCGAGGATTGCTTCTACTCCATCATCACGGCGCGCAAGATCGCGGAGACCTTCAACATGGTGGTGGTCGTGCTCTCCGACGCGAGTCTCGCCACGTCGCAAACACCCTTCGCGCGGCCGGAGTTCAGCCACGCGTGGGTCGCCCCACCCGCGGACCAGAGCCCGGTTCCCGCCGGGGCGAGTGCCTACGACTGGGACCCCGCCACCGGCCTCGCGCGCCGCTTCATCCCGGGCCAGCCCAACGGCATGCACACCGTCACCGGACTCGCTCACGATCGGCAAAGCCACGTCGCCTACGACCCGGAGAGCAACGAGTCGGGCGTGCATGCGCGCAGCCTCAAGCTCGCGGCGCTCGCCAAGACCCTGCGGCCGCCACCGGTGTACGGCGATGCCGAGGGCGATCTGCTGCTCATCGGCTGGGGCAGCACCAAGGGCGCGATCGAAGAGGCCGTGGAGCGCATGCGCACGGAGGGCGCGAAGGTCTCGTCGCTGCATCTCACCTTCCTCCAGCCGATGCCGCCAGGAATCAAGGAAGTCATGGCGCGCTTCAAGCAGGTGATGACCATCGAGAACAACTGGTGCGATCGCCCCGAGGACGAGCTCATCGACGAGACCAACCGCCGCTACTCCGCCGTGGCGATGCTGCTGCGCTCGCGCTACCTCGTCGACGTCGACTGCTGGAGCCAGGTGCGCGGCCAGCCCATCAAGCCGGGCGCCATCTGCGAAGTGATCCGCCGGAAGCTGCAGGCGTAGGGGAGATCAGAGCGACCATGACGACCGCCGCCACCGAATGCATGCTTCGGTTGTACGAGGAGCGCCGCGCGCTCGAGGATTACCAGGGCGGCGTGCCGCGCTGGTGCCCGGGCTGTGGCGACAACGCCATCCTCGCCGCGGTCCAGCGGCTGTGCCGCGACGAGCAGCTGCGGCCGGAAAAAACCGTTTTCGTTTCCGGCATCGGCTGCTCGAGCCGCTTCCCGCATTACATGCGCACCTACGGGTTTCACGGCATTCACGGCCGTGCCCTGCCGATCGCCGAAGGCGTGCGCATGGCCCGGCCGGATCTGAATGTCTTCGTCAACACCGGCGACGGCGACTGCTGCAGCATCGGGGCGGCGCACTGGATCCACGCAATCCGCTACAACATGAACATGACGGTGTTCCTGCATGACAACCAGATCTACGGCCTCACCAAAATGCAGGCATCGCCGACATCGCCCAGGGGGCTCAAGAGCAACACCACCCCGCGTGGAGCCTATCTCGAGGCGCTGCAGCCGCTGACGGTGACGCTCGGCGTGCAGAACGTTTCCTTCGTCGCCCAGGCCGTGGACTGGATCCCGGAAGTGCTCTACGCCATCGTCAAGGCCGCCTTCCATCACAAGGGGCTGTCCTTCGTGCGCATCGTCCAGCGCTGCCCCGAGTGGCTGCCGACGTTGTTCGAGCCGTGGTTGCACGACCCGCAGAAGGTGCGGCTGCTCCATCATGAACGCGGGCTCGAGATCAGCCCGAGCCTCGCCAAGGTGTACAAGAATCAGGAGCGTCACGACCCGTCCGACCTCCACCGCGCGCGCGAGATCGCCTCTTCGAGCGATCCCATCCCGGTGGGCATCCTGTACCGCAACGACGAGGTGCCGTGCTACGAGGAGCTGCGCAGCACGGGGCAATTGCGCACTCCCGCGCGCATCAAGGCGGGGCTCGAAGCCGAATTCGACAAGTTCACCGTCTGGCCGCAGAGCGCCGAAGGGGACACACGGCCGGCGGCCTAGCGATTCGGGGCACGCGCTCGCAACCGCCCGCATGCCGCGCCGCAAGGACGATCGCACCCTACACCGAGACCAACATGGAAGCGGACCTTCAGTCGCAGCTTGCGTTTCATCTGACGGGCCGGCGCTCCGCCGCGGGCCTCGAAGCGGTCGATCCGCTCGCGTTGCGGCCGGCGCTGCTCGCGCGCTATCGCGACCTCACGACGCTGCGCTACGATTTTCCGCTGGTGCTGGTCGAGAACGCGTCCGGCGAGGGCTACGTGCAAGCCCTGTCCGGCGTGATCGACGGCATCCTGCACGAGATCGCCGAGAGCGAGGACGGCGAACGGCTGACGCGGCACGTGCTGCGGCTGGAAGAAGCGATTCGCCGGCTGAAGGCGCAAGGCACGAAGGCGTCGCTGACGGCGTTGTGGGACGTTGCCGCGGCCCAGCTCGAGACGGCGGCGGACGCGTCGCTCCGGGACAGCCTCGCCCGCGCCCGCGCCGCGCTCACGGTCGAGGGCGACGTGCTGGACTGCGATGCCACATTGGCCGTTCGCCTCGCGAAGCACGCGTGGAGCGTGGTGCAGCAGCAGAAGGCCCACCGCTTCGGCGATGTCGTCGGCAGATTGTTCCAGAAGCTCTCCGACATCCTCGCGGCCGATTTCGCCGCCTCGGAGGCCGGACGAAGCGCGGAAAGCCTCAAGGCCGCAGTCGGCGCACCGCACGCTGAGCTGTTCGACTTCGGGATGATGTCGCGCTTGCTGGCAAAGGGAACGCGCCGGGGGCTGCCGCCAGGCCGGCGTGAGCGCATTCGCGCGCTGCTCGCGGAGCTCGAAGCGCAGAATTTCTACCCGCTCGCCGGGCACTCGGGCCCGGCCGTTCAACGCTTTTCGTTCTTGTTCGACAGTTGCGCGGCCGCGCTCGCCGCCTACCGCGAGCGCTCGCCGAGGGTGATCGCGCTGGCCAAGGCGATCGCCATGGCGGAGCTCGAAGCCGCCGGGGAATTCCGTGAAGCGCAGCACGCGGCGTTCTTCGACGAGTTCGGCGAGGACGGGCTCGACCCGGAGGAGCTCGCGCTGTTCCCCGATTACCTCGTTTGCGTGAACGCGCACAAGCTCAGCGCGACCGAAAGCGCAACGCTGATGCAGATCCTGTCGGCCGGTCTGCCGATGAAGATCGTGGTGCAGACCGACGACATCCTGGCCGCGTCCCGGGTTGGCGACGGCAGCTTCGACACGCGCGATCGCCAGCTCGCGGCCATGGCGATCGGGCTGAACAACGTCTATGTCCTGCAATCCTGCAGCGCAAACCTGCTCCAGTTCAGGGACCGCCTGCGCGCCGGGCTCGCCTACCGAGGGCCGGCGCTGTTCAGCGTGTTCTCGGGTGCGAACGTCACCACCGGCGAGCTGCCGCCCTACCTGGTTGCGGCGGCGGCGATGGAGTCGCGGGCATTCCCTGCGTTCAGTTACGATCCCTCGGCCGGACCCGACTGGGCTTCCCGCTTCGTTCTGGAGAGCAATCCCCAGCCGGAGCGCGACTGGCCGGTGTACGGTCTCGCCTACGAGGACGAAGCGCATCAAACGCTCACCGAGGACATCGCCTTCACGCTGATCGATTTCGTCGCCCTGGACGGCCGCTACGACAAGCACCTGGCGCGCGCTCCGCGCTCGCAGTGGAACGAAAAGATGCGGCCGGCAGCCGAATGCCTGGCCCGCGACGCGAGCGATCCAGGCGATGCGGTGCCGTATCTGCTCATGGTCGACCGCGACAACGTGCTGCACAAGGTCATCGTCGACGACAGGCTGCTGCGCGAGGCGCGACGCTGCCGCGAGCTGTGGCACAGCCTGCAGGAGCTCGGCGGCATCCACAACTCGCACGCCGCGCGGCTGTTGGCGCGCGAGAGCAAGGCGCACGAGGAACATGCACCCGCCACGGCGCGAGCCCCGGCGCAGAGCGAGGTCAAGCCGCCGATGCCGGCGATGCCGGCGACACCCGAAGCGCCGCCCGACAAGCCGTCCGACGAGGCGTACATCGAGACGGCCCGATGCACGAGCTGCAACGAGTGCACCGGGATCAACGACAAGATGTTCGCCTACAACGAGAACAAGCAGGCGTATATCGCGAACCCGGCGGCCGGCACGTACGCGCAACTCGTCGAGGCGGCCGAGAGCTGCCAGGTGTCCATCATCCATCCTGGCAAGCCGCGCGACCCCAACGAGCCCGGCCTGGAAGATCTGCAGCGGCGGGCCGCGGCGTTTCAGTAGCAGGCGATTCGAAACATCCTCGCGGCAGGCTCGTCGCTTGTGCTTGGCCGCGACGCGCGCCAGCGTTTCTGGCATCCTGCGCACAGAAAGCGTCCAATCGCCGTGACCAGCGCAACCGCTCTAACGCCTGACACCGTACGCGACTTCGGGCCGTGGAACCCCGGCATCCAGGCGGGCATCCCCGAGCGCCTGCTGCCGCTGTGCACGCTGTTCCGCCCCGAGAACGTTTTCACGAGCGTCGCCACGGCGCGCGAGCTGCGCGACCTCACCGGCCTCGAGCTTGCCGAGCTGGTGGCCTTTCGGCCACAGCGGCTCGCGTTGCACGAGCTGATGATCCGGGTATCCGCCGACCTGTCGGTGCCGGACGGGACGCGGCTGGAGGATCTCGGGATCAACTTCCGCGACATGGTGCGCACGCTCTACGGCCGAGCTATCGCGCCGAAGAGCGACGCCATCGACAGAACCTACGACTCGACTCGGCGTCGGCTCGCTCAGCTCGTCGACAGCGAGCTCGGCAGGCTGCTACCTGCGCCCGGCGCAACAGGTACCGACGATCGAGGCGCCCAACCCTCGGGTTTCCTGCGTTTCTTCGGCCGTTCGCGCGCGCATTCGAAGGCTGCCGCGCCAGCCATCGCTGACGAAGCGACGCTCATCGCGGAGTGGAAGGCGCAGGCGCATGAGAGCGCCGACCCGGCGCACCGGGCGGTCTGCCGGGCGCTCTCACGCGTGCTGGCCGCGCTGCACGTGCGGCACGGGCGCGTATGGGGTGGACGCGACCTGATCGCATCGATCGTCACCGGCATGGCCTGCAACGATTTCGGCAGCGACGAGATCGGCGCCTTGATCGGACCCTGGCTCAGGGAAGCGGCGCAGGCGCACGGCTACCGGTTGTTGCCGCACCGGGAGGAGCCGGTCGTGATGAATACCAAGGGCCCGTCCGCGTCGGGCAAGAGCACGATCCGACCGCTGCAGAGACAGCTCGCCGGCGCGATCGGCGTGGACTGGAGCGAGTTCGCCCTGATCAGCCCGGACATCTGGCGCAAGCAGCTCATCGACTATGCGGCGCTGGGGGCGGAGTACAAGTACGGAGGCGCGCTGAGCGCGGATGAGCTCGCCATCGTCGATCAGAAGCTCGATCGCTACATGGCGCGCAAGGCCGAGCGCGGCGAGATGACGCACCTGCTCATCGATCGCTTCCGCTTCGACAGCTTCGCCCGCGATTCCGACGAGGCGGGCAGCAACCTGCTCACGCGCTTCGGCCGCGTCGTGTACCTGTTCTTCATGATCACGCCGCCGGCCGCGCTCGTGGAGCGCGCGTGGACGCGCGGTCTGGAAGTGGGCCGCTACAAGGCCGTCGACGATACGCTCGCCCACGCCGTCGAGGCCTATACCGGGATGCCGCAACTGTTCTTCACCTGGATCGGGCGCGCCGACAAGCGGGTGCACTTCGAGTTCCTCGACAACAGCGTGCGCTACGGCGAGCGACCGCTGACGGTCGCGTTCGGCAGCAACGAGATCATGAACGTGCTCGACGCGCGGCGCCTGATCGACGTGGAGCGCTATCGCGGCATCGATGTCGACGCGCGCGGCCCCGAGCGGCTGTATCGCGATCCGGCGCAGCTCGCGGCGGAGCGGAACACGGGTTTCCTCAGGGAATGCGTCGCGCGCTTTCGCGAAGTGAACTTCGCCGACCAGGCGAGCGGTCGCGTCTACCTGCGCATCGCGGAGGGTCGGGCGACGTGGGCCGATCGCGAAGCGATCGCGGCCGCTTGCGCCGACGCCGACACGCGCATCGGGCTCCTCGCCGTGGCGCCCGATGCGCTCAGCGGAACGCTGCCGCTGTCTGAGCGGCCGTGCTACGCAGGCGAGATCGAGGCCGCTCGGCCTGTGCGCACAGTCGGTCGCTGGGGGGATTGGCGCGCGTAGGCCACCACCCGCGGGCAGCCGCGATCGGCCCGTCAAGCCTCATCCACGGAGGAGCCAGGAGCCGCTCTTCGCGACCTTCCAGAATTCCTCGGCGACCGATCCTTGCAACCCGCGCCGGCGGAACAAGCGAATCTGGAGAGGAATGCTCCACCGCCCGGCGCCGGCCGCGACCAGACGCTTTGCGGCGAGCTCGTCTCGAATCAGGCTCTCCGGCAGCCACGCGATCCCGCGACCTTGGATCGCCATCGATTTGAGAACGACTGCCAAGTGCGCGGTGAAGACGAACTCGACCTGGTCGTCGAGCGTCGTTCCCAGCAGCATCTGCAGGATCCGACCCAGACCCGATGCCTCGCTGTAGGCGAGCACCGGGAGCTTGTGCCCGGACTGGCGAGCGTGAGCGAATTCCGGCAGCGCGGGTCCCTGCGGCGCGACGACCGGAATCAACGTGTCCTTGCCGACGCGCACCGACTGAAACTCCACCGGATCGAGCCGGTTCTCGACGTTCGGATGGTAGTGGCAGAGCAGCAACTGGGCGCGGCCGTGCAGCATCAGCTCTTCGCAGGCCTGCAGGCTGTCGGAGATGAGGTGGATCGGCGCGCCGTGCATGCGCGCTTCGAGGCTGCGAATCCAGGTCGGGAAGAACGTCAGCGACAGCGCGTGTGTGGCCGCGAAGCGCAGCGTCGCTGCGGCGGTGGCCTGCGCCGAGCGCGTCTCCTCGCGGGCGCTCGCCACGCGATGCAGGACGTCCGCGGCGAGCGGGCGGAAGCGGATACCGGCTTCGGTGAGCGAAGCCGGGTGCGTGCTGCGGTCGATGAGCGTCGCGCCGAGCCATTCTTCGAGCGAGCGAATGCGGCGGCTGAGCGCCGGCTGCGCCACGTGGCGCTGCTCGGCCGCGCGCGAAAAGCTGCCGCTGTCCGCGAGCGCGAGGAAGTCCTCGAGCCAGACGATCTCGAAGGGCCGATTCGGCAAACGCATGGAGTTATGTGTATCGAGTATTGGACGGGCGGTGGCTTCGAGGCACACAGTAGCGAACAATCCATTCGATGTCATCTTTCGCATAAGCGCCGCCAAAGGAGGCCGTCGTGCCAGCCATCAACTTCCGCGGGATCATTCCCGCCATCGCCGTGCCGTTCCGGAAAGACTTCTCCATCGATGAGGTCGAGCTCAAGCGCTTCGCGCAATGGCTTGCAAAGCGCCCTGGCGTCACGGCGCTGATGACCAACGGCCACACCGGCGAGGTGTTCTCGCTCACACCGCGCGAACGCGCCGAAGTGACGCGCATCACCGCAGGCGCCGTCAAGGACATTTGCCCGGTGATCTCGTCGATCGTCTGCGAGGGCATCGACGACGCGGTCGAGCAGGCGGAATGGGCGAAGGAGGCCGGCGCGGCGGGGCTCGACATCATGCCGCCGCATCACTGGCTGCGCTTCGGATTCAAGCCCGAACACTGTCTCGACTACTTCCGGGCGATCGGCAAGGCGAGCGGGCTGCCGCTGGTGGTGCACATCTACCCGGCGTGGACGCGCGGATCGTACCCCTCGAGCCTGCTCGCCGATCTGGCGCGGCTTCCCTACGTGCAGGCGTTCAAGATGGGCGAGCGCGAGATGAACAAATACGCGCGCGACATCAAGGCCATCCGCGACGCCAATCCGGCCAAGGCACTGCTCACCTGCCACGACGAGTATCTCCTGGCATCGATGGTGCAAGGCATCGACGGCGCACTGGTCGGCTTTGCCTCGCTCGTCCCCGACCTGATCCACGACTTGCTGCAAGCGGTTCGGGCCGGAGATCTCAAGCAGGCGATGCGGATCCAGTCGTTGATCGATCCGCTGAAGGACGCGGTCTACGGTGCGGGCGAGCCCACCGGCGAGGCGCACGGCCGCATGAAGGCGGCGATGGCGATGGCGGGCATCCTGCGCGACGCCACGGTGCGTCCCCCGACGCAGGGGCCGAGCGCGGAAGAGCTGGCGCAGATCGCGGAGGCGTTGAAGCATGCCCGGCTTGCCGTCAACGCCGCGGCGTGAGAGCAGTGCGTCCGTGGACAGCGTTGCGCCAGCGAATCGACGCGTCGACGCGTCATCGCGTAACAAGCGCGCGCTCGTGACGGGTTCGAGCTCCGGCATCGGCGCAGCGATCACCGATCGGCTGTTGCGCGAAGAGTGGCGTGTCGTCGGGCTGGATCGATCACCCGCACCGTTACGCGCGCCGGAATTCGAGGGGGTTCAGATCGATTTGACCGACTTCGAGCGCGTTGCTGCCGTGCTCGATCCTATCGCGTCCGTCGACGCCTTCGTGCACGCCGCCGGTTTCATGCAGACCGCTCCGCTCGGTCGCCTCGATGCCGGCGATGGCGAGCGCATGTGGCGGGTGCACGTGCAGGTCGCCGCGGTGATCGCCAACGCGCTCAGCGAGAAGTTCTCGGCGCAGGGGCGGATCGTGCTGATCGGCAGTCGCACCGCGACCGGTGCACAGGGACGCAGCCAATACGCCGCGGCGAAGGCGGGACTGACGGCAATGGCGCGCTCCTGGGCGGCCGAACTGGCGCCGCGAGGAATCACGATCAATGTGGTGGCGCCGGCCGCAACCGAAACGCCGATGCTCCACGATCCCGCGCGCGGCGCCACGCTGCCGCGCCTACCGCCGATTGGCCGCTTTATTCGCCCCGAGGAAGTGGCCGCGCTGACAAGCTTCCTGCTTTCGGCCGACGCGGCGGCGATCACCGGCCAGCAGATCGTCATTTGCGGCGGCAGCTCACTGTAACCCTCGACGGAGAACGCGCGTGCTTGACCATCCCGCCACCGTATCGCCATCGAGCGCCCGAACGTCGGCGCCGGTGCGCATCGTCGACATCCGCGAAGTGACCAAGCCGATTTCGTCGTCGATCCGGAACGCCTACATCGACTTCAGCAAGATGACGTTGAGCCTCGTGGCGGTCGTCACCAACGTGTTTCGCGACGGCAAGCCGGTCGTCGGCTACGGGTTCAACTCCAACGGCCGCTACGGGCAGGGGTCGCTCCTTCGCGAGCGCATCCGGCCGCGGATCCTGGAAGCGAAGCCCGAATCGCTGCTCGACGACACCGGCGAGAACCTCGATCCGCACAAGGTCTGGGCTGCGATGTTCCAGAACGAGAAGCCGGGCGGGCACGGCGAGCGGTCGGTCGCGATCGGCACCGTCGATATGGCGGTGTGGGACGCGGTGGCGAAGATCGCGGGACGACCGCTGTTCCGGCTGCTCGCCGAACGCTATGGCAACGGCCAAGCCGATGCGCGCGTCTTCGTCTATGCGGCGGGGGGCTACTACTACCCCAACCAGGATCTCGGCAAGCTGCGCGCGGAGATGCGCAGCTACGTCGATCGCGGCTTCACGGTGGTGAAGAAGAAGATCGGCGGGGCGCCGCTCGAGGAGGACTTGCGGCGGATCGAGGCGGTGCTCGCCGAGATCGACGGCGAGGCGCAGCTCGCGGTCGATGCCAACGGCCGCTTCGATCTGGCCACCGCGATCGCCTACGCCAAGGAGCTGCGCCAGTACCCGCTGTTCTGGTACGAGGAGCCCGGGGACCCGCTCGACTACGAGCTGCAACGCGAGCTCGCGCAGCACTATCCCGGACCAATGGCCACCGGCGAGGACCTGTTCTCGATGCAGGACGCGCGCAATCTCATCCGCTACGCGGGCATGCGCAGAGACATCGACTGGCTGCAATTCGATTGCGCGCTGAGCTACGGGTTGGTCGAGTACCTGCGCACGCTCGCGATGCTCAAGGACTACGGCTGGTCGCCGCGTCGGTGCATTCCCCACGGCGGGCACCAGATGTCGCTCAACATCGCCGCAGGGCTCGGCCTCGGCGGCAACGAGAGCTATCCCGATCTGTTCCAGCCTTACGGCGGCTTTCCCGACGGCGTGCGCGTGGAAGGCGGCTACATCACCATGCCGGAGCTGCCGGGCATCGGCTTCGAAGGCAAGTCCGACCTCTACGCGGAAATGCGCGCGCTCGCTTCGTAGCAGGGGACACGAGCGAAGGCGCGCGGCGCGGCTCGACAGAGATGAAGGAGGAGTGAGTGATGGCGATGGGAAATGCAGTGACGGTCGACGACGGCCGGTGGCCGAAGCCGGCCCGTCCGTTGATCCGGATGCGCGCGGTGTCGAAGACCTACGTCACGGCGTCGAGCGTCAGCGTGCACGCGGCGACCGCGTCGATCTCGACATCGCGGACGGCGAGTTCGTATGCATCGTGGGTCCGTCGGGGTGCGGGAAGAGCACGCTCTTGCGCATGCTCGCCGGGCTCGACACCAGCGACGGCGGCCGCCTGCTGCTCGACGGCCGGCAGGTGACCGGGCCCTCGGCGCAGGTAGGCGTCGTGTTCCAGGCGGCCAATCTCCTGCCTTGGCTCACCGTCCGCGACAACGTGAGCCTGCCGCTGCGCGTCGGCGGCCGGCACATCTCGTCCGTGCAGCGGATCGACGAGCTGCTGGCGATGGCAGGACTCGCCGACTTCGGCGATCGCTATCCCTACGAGCTCTCGGGCGGGATGCAGCAGCGCGCCGGCATCTGCCGGGCACTCGCGCGCGATCCGCGCATCCTGCTCATGGACGAGCCTTTCGGCGCGCTCGACGCGCTTACGCGCGAGCGCATGAACATGGAGCTGCAGCGCATCTGGCAGGCGAGCGGCAAGACGGTGATGCTGATCACGCACAGCATCTCGGAATCGATCTTCCTCGGCGATCGCGTGGCGGTGATGTCGGCGCGGCCGGGCCGGGTGGTGAAGGAGCTGACGGTCCCGATCCCGCGTCCGCGCAGCTTCGACACCATCGTCAGCCATCCGGCGTACGCGAAGCTCGCGAGCGAGATCAGGGCGCTGCTCAACGCCGAAGGAGAGATCGAATGAGCGACGCCAAATTGCATCTGGACCCAGGCCTGCTCGACCAGGCCGACGAGAACCTCGAGCTCGAAGACGCCGGACGCAGTGGCGGCGACGCGGCCGAGGTCAAGCCGACGCGCACCAAAGCCGGGATCAACGGCTCGATCATCGCCGGCATCGGCGCGCTGGCACTGTTGGCGCTGTGGGTGCTTTCGGTGCGCGTGCTGAAAGTGCCGTCGTACATCCTGCCGGCTCCGGAAGCGGTGCTCAACGCGCTGTGGTCGGGCATCGCGATCAACCCGACCAACCCGCAGGGCTATTACCTGCCGCTGTGGAGCACGCTTTCCAACGCGGCGATCGGCTTCTCCATCGGGACGGGATTTGGGCTTGTCCTCGGCTCGCTCATGGCCGAGAGCCGCACCGTCGAGAAGCTGTTGATGCCCTACGCCTTCGCGCTGCAGAGCCTGCCGAAGGTAGCGATCGCGCCGCTGGTGGTGATCTGGTTCGGCTTCGGCGCCGGCAGCAAGATCGCCATCGCGGCGCTCCTCGCGTTCTTCCCGGTGCTCATCAATAGCTTCACGGGACTGCGCTCGATCGAGCCGGAGCGCCTCGACCTGATGCGCTCGCTCTCCGCGACGCGATTCGAGACCTACCGGATCGCCAAGCTGCCGAACGCGGCCCCGTTCATCTTCGCCGGGCTGGACATGGCGGTTGTGTACGCGCTCCTGGGCGCGATCGTGGCCGAGTTCCTCGGCGCGCAGCAAGGCATGGGCGTGGTGATCACACAGGCGCAGGCCGTCTCGGACGTTGCCGGCGTGTTCGCCGCGCTGATCATCCTCGGCATTCTAGGCATCACGCTGCACAGCTCGGTGCGCCGCCTGGAGCGTCGCGTCGTGCACTGGGCGCATCGCGGCAAACCCTAAGGTTTTTCTTCATTAGGAGGAAGTCATGCAGATCAGCAGACGGGAATGGTTGTTGGCGAGCGGCGCCTTCGCGGCGGCGCTCGTCATCGGGCCGCGGGCGGCGCGCGCCGCGGAGCTCAAGACCGTGCGCTTCGGCGTGGGGCTCAAGGCGATGGGCGCGGCGGTGATCAACACGGTGATCGGCGAGGTGCTCGGCTACAACAAGGAGGAGGGCTTCACGATCAAACCGCTCTCGCTCGGCGGTAACTCCAACGTCCAGGTCGCGGTGGACCGCGGCGACGTCGACATCGGCATCGGCGTGCCCTCGTTCCAGTTGCCGATCCTGGCCAAGGGCGAGTGGGGCCCGGCGATCAATTTCTACGAGTACACCTATCCGTACAAGTGGGACGTGGTCGTCAAGCCGGGCTCGGCGATCAAGAGCTACAGCGACCTCAGGGGCAAGCGCGTCGGCGTGTCCGACTTCGGGGCGAGCGAGTATCCGGTGACGCGTAACATCCTCAAGGTGCTGGGCATCGACCCGGATAAGGACGTCAAATGGGTGTCGGTCGGCAACGGCGTGCCCGCGGGTGTGGCTCTCGAGCGCGACGCGATCGACGCGCTCGCGTACTACGACACCGGCTTCGGCCAGATCGAGGCGGCCGGCATCAAGATGGAATTCCTGCCGCGGCCGAAGCAGATCCCGCTTGTCGGCGGTCAGTTCCTGATGGCGAAGCGAACGCTGCTCAAGGAGGATCGCAACCTTCTCATCGGCTTCGGGCGCTCGGTCGCCAAGGCGTCGCAGTTCCTGCTCGCCAATCCGACTGCGGGCGCGAACGCGTTCCTCGACATGTATCCCGAAACCGCGCCCAAGGGCAGCAGCAGGGAAGCGGCGGTCAAGGCGGTGCTGCAGACGATCAGTCGCCGCATCCGGCTCTACGAACCCCCGTATCCGAACGCGAAGATGGGCAGCATCAACCCGCAGGAATTCCGGACCGAGGCCGAGCTCAACCAGCTCAAGATCGGCGACCTGAAGGACTTCTACACCAACGAGCTGATCGACGCCATCAACAATTTCGATTTGGCGAAGATCCAGGCGCAGGCGGTGGCATTCAAGCGATGAGCTTCGCGATCGCGGGAGCCGTACGTGGATGCGGCGACGGGGTGCAGCTCCTGCGGCCCAGCCGATCCGACCTCGTGCTCGATCGCGCTCTGGTCAGCGGGTGCTGGGTCGGCGAACATTCAAGGAACGCATCGTCGGAGGCAACGTGGTCTCCGCCAACACTTTCAAGCGCGCCCTTAAAACCGCGAGCCGCAGATCGGCTTCTGTTGGCCTGTCCAGTCAATTCGCCGTCGAGGTGGTCGGCGGATCCAAGCGTCCTACAAGCAAATCGGATTTCCGCCGATATTCCCTGTGCCTCGGCGCGGCTACGATAAGCAGTGAACCCGAAGCCGACGGCAGGGGTTCGAAGATCGTCAATCACGAACGGAGGAAAAGAGCCATGTTCAAGAAGATCGTCCTCTACCTGGCGGCGCTAGCCAGCCTCACGCTCGCCGCCTGCAATACCATCGAAGGTGCCGGAAGAGACGTATCGGCGACAGGTCACGCAGTCACGGACACGGCCCGAGAGACGAAGAACAACATGTGACGCGCCGGAATCCGTCCGGCGTGTAGCTCTCCGGCGCGCGCTTCTTTCTGGGTGCGGCGCATGAGCGGCCGCGAGCCGGTACGCCTCTACACCGACAATTCCCGCGTTGGGCGCACTTCGATGCTTCCTACGCGCGCCGGCGGGATCTTCGAGGCGAGCTGGATGGCTTCGTTCAAGTCCTTGGCGTCGATCAAGTAGAACCCCGCGAGCTGCTCCTTGGTCTCGGCAAAGGGCCCGTCGGTCACGGACACCTTGCCGTTGCGCACGCGCACGGTGGTGGCCGTATGCACGGGTTGCAGAGCCTCCGCGGCTATCGTATGTCCAGCCTTGCGCAGCTCGTCGCCGTAGGCCTTGCAGTGGCTGTCGGGGACTTCGTCGAGCCGCTTCTCTTCGAGATAGACGAGGCATAGGTATTTCATGGCTTACTCCCGATGGTGGTAGGTGGCTATCGAATCGAGCGTCGCGCCGAGCCCGTAGAGCGTGCCCGTCCAGCGCCCCTCCATGTGTTCGGCGTCCTCGCACGGGACGTTCTCGTGGAACACAGTCAGCTTGCATCCCTTCGGCAGCGGCGCGACTTCGACGGTCACGCGGGTGTTGACCTGCGGGTGCCTGGTCGTCGAGAGCGTGAAGACCAGGCGTCGCGGTCGGACGATCTCGATATATTCGCCGGTGTAGCGCGTGCGCTCGGCCGGGTCGCGCCGATCCACGAGACAGAATGAGCCCGCGACCTGGGCATCGATCTCGACGTGCGCCAGCGGACGCGACGCCGTCGCGAACAACCATTCGCCTGCGATCGCGGGATCGAGCCAGGCGTCGAACACCCGCGCTGGCGGCGCGGCATAGCGTCGGGTCAAACGGAGCGCGGCAGAGCTCATCGGCAGTCCTCCATCGTGTAGTCGGTCGGGGCGACGCGAATTCGACACGGGGAAGCCGAGCGAAACACGGTTTGTTCGGGCTGCAGGCAGCGCGGCTGCGGCATGGCAGTAGCTTGTTCGAGGATGCCCGCGACGGCAAGCCTGAGGGTCAGCGCCACTCGCGACACAATGCTTCCCGCACCGAAGCCCTTCCGCCGGAGCACGAAGAGCAGGAGCGCCAATACGGTTCCGCCCGGCAAAAGGATTTCGAGCAGGAGATACGGGCCCAGTTCCTGCGCCCATCGGCGCAACATCGCTAAACGGCTGATGACGGCTTGCATTTGCGGTTCCACCATTCTCGTGGCCCGAACAGTCCGGGCCTTCATGAGCTAGTCGAATGGGGCAATGCCGAATCGACAGCCCGCCGCGCTCGGGCTGTCGCGCGGCAGGCAGCAAAGCCGGCCGCTGCGTTCCGCGAATTGCAGGGGAGCTCGCTAACCTGCCAGCTCGTCCAGCCGCCGCTCCAGGAACCGCCGCTCGGGCTCCTGTCGCGTCAGGGCGAGCGCACGCGCGTAGGCTTCGCGCGCCTGCTCGGTCCTGTGCAGTCGTCGGCACAGGTCGGCCCGCGCCGCGTGCGCGAGGTGATAGTCCTGCAGATCTCCGCGCGCCAGGATCGCGTCGATCAGCGCGAGTCCGGCGACGGGACCGTCGCGCATCGCCACCGCCACGGCGCGGTTGAGCTCGATCACCGGCGACGGATCGGCGCGGAGCAGGAGTTCGTAGAGCCCGACGATCTCGTTCCAGTCCGTGGCGTCCGCGCTCGGCGCCGTGGCATGAACCGCCGCGATCGCGGCCTGGATTGCGTAGGGGCCGAAGCGGCGCGAGGCGAGCGCGCGCTCGACCAGCGCAGCGCCTTCCGCGATCTGATCGGAGTTCCACAGTGAACGGTCCTGATCGGCGAGCAGGATCAGCTCGCCCGAGGGCGAGGTGCGCGCGGCACGCCGCGATTCGTGCAGGAGCATGAGCGCCAGCAGCCCGATCGCCTCGGGCTCGGGCAGCAATTCGATCAGCAGTCGCCCCAGGCGGATCGCCTCGCCGGAAAGGTCGAGGCGCGTCAGCGACGCGCCGGAGGAGGCCGAGTAGCCTTCGTTGAACACCAGGTAGATGACGCGCAGCACGCTGTCGAGCCGCTCCGGCAGCTCCTCGGGTGTGGGCACCTGATAGGGGATGTGCGCGTCGCGGATCTTCGCCTTGGCGCGCACGATGCGCTGGGCGAGCGTGGGCGCGGCGCTCAGGAACGCCTGCGCGATCTCTTCGGTGGTCAGCCCGCACACCTCGCGCAGCGTGAGCGCGATCTGCGCGTCCGGCGCGAGCGCGGGGTGGCAGCAGGTGAAGATCAGGCGCAGCCGATCGTCCTCGATGCTCTCCGCCTCCCACGGCGCGGCGGTCTCGTCGGCAATCGCTTCGACCTGCTCCGCGACATCGCCGTCGAGCGGGTCGAAGCGGGCGTTGCGGCGGATGCCGTCGATCGCCTTGAAGCGTCCCGCCGACACGAGCCACGCCCGAGGGTTCGCCGGCACGCCGTCGCGCGGCCATTGCTCGAGCGCCGCGCGGAAGGCGTCGTGCAGCGCTTCCTCGGCGAGGTCGAAGTCGCCCAGCAGCCGGATCAGCGTGGCGAACACGCGGCGCGATTCGGCGCGGTAGACGGCCTCGGTGCGCTCGCGCACGTTCTCGGCCGATGTCCCTCGGTCACCGGAGGTGGCGAGCATAGATGCTGCTCCTGGCGGTCTTTGCTTTCATCGGGTGCGACGAGCGGGAGTCACTTCGTGGCGCGCGCGACGGACGCGGCGAGTGATTATCGCGCCGCAGAAGCGACTTGGCGAGGCGCACTTTGCGCCGTGGCGTATCGGGCGCTGTCCTACGTCGATCGACCCGCACACCGACAACAAATTGGGAATTCGTCCGGCCGACTGGACGCACGGAAATCCATAACATCGGGGCGCCACTCGGCTTCATAAGAACGACCACATCGGCTCGCCTGCCATGCGACGCACGCTCCAACCGCTATGGCTTCTCGCATTGCTGGCTGTGCTCTGGGCGCACGAGGCCTTCGCGGAAAAGAAGACGGTGTGCAGCATTACCGTCAACTCCTCCGACGAGAAGGAGGCGTTTCAGCGCAGCCTCCCTCCGGAGAAGTTCCAGTTCATCGAGCTGGTCGAGCGGGGCCGCCCCGATTGGCTGGCTTCCGCATGCCAGCAGAAGATCCGCTGCGACGTGCTGGTCGTCTCGGGGCACTTCGACGGCTACAACGAGTTCTATTCGGATCGGCTCGGGGTGCACGAATTCCTGCCGGTCGACGAGCTGGAGCGCGCCTCGTGCAGCAACTCCTGTTCGGGATTGTTCTCGCAGTTGAAGGAGGTCTATCTCTTCGGCTGCAACACGCTCAATCCCGAGGCGCTCAAGCGCACCTCCGATGAGGTCGAGCGCAGCCTCCTTCGCTCCGGGTATTCGCGCGCCGACGCCGAGCGGGCGTCCCGGGTGTTGAACGCGATGCACAGCGAGAGCAGTCGCGACCGCATGCGGCTCATCTTCAAGGACGTGCGGGTGATCTACGGGTTCTCGGCCAAGGCGCCGCTCGGGCCGACAGCGGCCTCGATGCTGAACGGCTACTTCCGGTCGGGCGGAGGCGCCGAGATCGGGAGCGGTCGCCCGAGCCCGGGGCTGCGCGCCCACTTCGCCAACAGCTCGATGGCCGCGGCGAGCGGCTTGAAGGATTCCGAGCCGCTCGCGACCGTGCGCGGCGACGTGTGCCAGTTCTCCGACGCTGACCTGACGGCCGCTCCGAAGCTCGCCTTCATCCACCAGCTCATGGCTCGCCCGATGGCCGAGGTACGCGTGTACTTCGATCGCATCGAGCGCTATATGGCCTCTCTTTCCGACGCGCAGCGGCAGTCGCCCGCCGCGGCCCGCGCGCTCGACGAGATCGCGCGCGATCGCGACGCCCGCGCCCGCTATCTCGACTTTGCGCGCGATGCCGATGAGCCCAAGGTGCGCGCACGCATGATCGCGGTCGCGGAAAGGCTGGGCTGGCTCTCGCCCGCGGAAAAACGCGAAGAGCTGGTGCGCCTGATCGACGATGAGCTCGCGCGAAGCACGATCAATGCCGGCGACGTCGATCTCGCCTGCGCGCTGAACGAGGATCGCGGGCTCGACCGGGCGCTCGATCGCCTGCGGTACTCGTCTGCCGGCGCCGGCAAGCTGGCTCAGGCGGCGGTCTTGGCCTGTCTGGGGGGCGCGGAAGCACGCGCGCAGGTGCTGCGGGCGCTGACGAGCCCGCGCGACGAGGACGTGCAGATCGCCCAGGTCTATCTGCGCTACCACCCGATCACCGACGCGCGGGCGCTGCGCACGATCACGTCGGACATCGCCCGCATGACCGACCCCGAAGCCAAGGTGCGCTCTCTCGATGCGCTGGCAAGCCAGAACGTATCCGATCGGGAGAGCCTGGAAGAGCTCGCGCGCTTGTTCCCGGCCGCCGAGTCGCCCGGCGTTCAGGTGGCGATCGCCGGCGTTCTGATCCGCTCCGACGCGCGGGCGATCGCCACGCCGGAGCTGGTGCAGACCTTGCAGCAAAGCCGGTTGAAGGCCTCCGGCGGCAACGACCTGATCGACGTGCTGATCCGCCAGCTTCAGGCAAAGATCGATCCGCCAAGCTGACCCGTCGAGGCGCGCGGGCGAACTCGGGCCCCGGCCTTCGCCGGGGCGACAACAAGAGCAACGCGATTCGGCCCCGGCCGCAGCCTGGCCCCGAGAGCTTAAGTCCGGGGCCGGGGTGACAACAGGAAGCAGCCACGCCGCCGATCTTGTTGCGGCCGCCGCACGTCGACCCCGGCGGCCGAGCCTGTTCCAGGCCATTGCGGCCGTGCGATACTGACGCGCTTTTTTCGCACGACCGGCGGCTGTCGCGATGCTTGCCTCCTCGAAGTTTGTCCTGCTCGCCGCTTTACTCGCGGTGGCCTGGACTCACGATGCGCGTGCCGAGAAGAAGACCGTGTGCACGATCACGGTCAATTCGCCCGACGAGAAGGAGGCCTTCCGCCGCAGCCTGCCCCAGGACGATTTCCAGTTCGTCGAGCTCGTGGAGCGCGGCCGCCCCGATTGGCTGGCGTCCGCCTGCCGCAGGGGGGTGCGCTGCGACGTTCTGCTGATCTCCGGGCACTTCGACGACGGCAGCGAGTTCTATTCCGACCGGCTGGGCGCGCGCGAGTCGCTGCCGACCGATGAGCTGCAGCGGGCCTCGTGCAGCGACTCGTGCTCCGGGTCGTTCTCGCAGTTGAAGGAGGTCTATCTCTTCGGCTGCAACACGCTGGAAGCGCAACCGTTGCGAAGCGCATCCGGCGAGATCGTGCGCAGCCTGATCCGCTCGGGCTATTCACCCGCCGACGCGGGGCGCCTGTCGCAGCTCCTGAGCGAGCGCTACGGCGAGAGCAATCGCGATCGCATGCGCCTCATCTTCAAGGACGTGCCGGCGATCTACGGCTTTTCGGCGAAGGCGCCGCTCGGACCGGTAGCCGCGTCGATGCTCGACCGCTATTTTCAATCGAGCGCGAGCGGCGAGATCGGCAGCGGCCGGGCGAGCTCGGAGCTCCTCGCGTCGTTCGCGCCGACCTCGATGACGGTCGCCAGCGGCATCGACGAGTCCGATCCGAACGCCGGCTCCCGGCGCGATGTCTGCAGCTTCTCCGGCGATCGCCTGTCGACGGCACAGAAGCTCGAGTTCGTCCATCAGCTCCTCAATCGCGAGATGGCCGAAGTGCGCATGCTCCTCGAGCGCATCGAGAAATACCTGGCCTCGGTCAGCGAGGCCGAGCGGCAGACGCCCGCGGTCGCCCAAGCGCTCGAAGCCATCGCGCGCGACGAGGCCGCGCGGAAACGGTATCTCGACTTCGCACGCGACGCGGACCAGCCCTCGGTTCGCGCGCGCATGATCGAGCTGGCGGCAAGTCTCGGCTGGCTCTCCCCAGCGGAAAGGCGCGCCGAGCTGATGCGGATGATCGGCGATCGGCTGGCGACAAGCTCGGTGGGCCCGGTCGACGTGGATCTCGCCTGTACGCTGAACACGGATCACGAGCTGGACGAGGAGCGTCATCTCGTGCAATTGCCGCCGGCGCAGGCGAACGCCGTGGCGCATGCGGCGGTCCTGGCGTGCCTGGGCAGCGCCGAGGCGCACGCGCGCGTCCTGCGCGCGCTGACGAGCGCGAACGAACACGACGTCCAGATCGCCCAGGTCTACCTGCACCACCGGCCGATCGCCGATGCGAGCGAGCTTCGCCGCCTCGCCGCCGGCATCGTGCGCATGAGCGCATCCGCCGCGCAGGTTCGCGCGCTCGACACGCTGGCGAGCCTGCACCTTTCCGACCCGCAGAGTCTCACCGAGCTCTCGCGCTTGTTCCCGCTCGCGAAGTCGCTGTCCGTGCAGCGGGCGATCGCCGGGATCCTGGTGCGCGCCGACTTCCGGGCGATCGCCACGTCCGATCTGGTGAAGCTCATTCGTCAGAGCCGGCTCAAGTCTCCCGACGGAGCGGACGTGATCGACGTGCTGATCCGCCGCATGCAGGCGTCGTAGCCGCTTCGAGCCGGCGCGCTGCGGGCTCGGATCGCGCCCGCTTTACTAAATCGCTCGAGTCGCCGAGAATCGGCGGCATGCGCCAACTCGTTCTTCTCCGCCACGGCGAGAGCACCTGGAACAAGGAGAATCGCTTCACCGGCTGGACCGACGTCGACCTGACCGAGCAGGGCATCGCGGAGGCGAAGAGCGCGGCTCGCGCGCTCAAGGGCAACGGGTTCGTCTTTGACGTCGCCTACACGTCGGTGCTCAAGCGCGCGATCCGCACGCTGTGGATCGTTCTCGACGAGATGGACCTGATGTGGATTCCGGTTCATCGGAGCTGGCGGCTGAACGAACGGCATTACGGCGCGCTGCAGGGTCTCGACAAGGCCGAGACGGCGGCCAAGTTCGGCGACGAGCAGGTTCTCGTCTGGCGCCGCAGCTACGAGGTTCGCCCGCCCGCGCTCGAGCCCTCCGACCCGCGCCACCCCGGGTCCGACCCGCGGTACGCGCACCTCGGGCGGGCCGCGCTTCCGCTGACCGAGTGTCTGAAGGACACGGTGGCACGCTTCCTCCCGTACTGGCATGAGGCGATCGCGCCGAGCGTGAGCGCGGGGCAGAAAGCGATCGTGGTCGCGCACGGGAACTCGTTGCGAGCGCTGGTGAAGTACCTCGACAACGTCGGCGACGCGGAGATCGTCGGCCTCAACATTCCGACCGGCATCCCGCTCGTCTACGAGCTCGCGGACGACTTGACGCCGCTGCGGCACTACTACCTGGGCGATCCGGAGGCCGTGGCCAAGGCAACCCGGGCGGTCGCCAACCAGGGCAAGGCGAAGGCTTGAGCTGCGCTACGCATTCGCATGCGTGAGCGCTACTCGCGTAGCTCCTTCCGCGCGCTTACTGACGTCGGAACGGGATCCTCGCGCCCGCGGGGACCCCGCCCGAGGTGATCGCGCGCCTGTATCGCGAGCTCGCCAGGATCATGCAGCAGCCCGGCGTGCAGGAGCGATTCACGCAATCGGGAATGGAACCGCTGGCGACAACTCCCGAGGAGTTCAGTGCCGAGATCCGCGAAGCGGCCGCGCGCTGGCCGGCGCTGGTCAAAGCCATCGGGTTGCCGCCGCAATAGCCCGCTGCCGTCCGCGAGGGCGCGGCGCTTCAGGCGAAACCGCAAGCATGTAGGAGAAACGCGAAGCGGGTAGCGCTTTCGTCGCCGCGGGATTTTTCCCGGAGCAGGGAAGGTCAATCGCAGTACCGATGTTATCCAACTGGGACTCGCGGTCGGCGCAAACGAAAGGGCGGACCATGAAGCATTCACTTCTTCAGCTTGCCTGCGTGGGCGCAATCGGTGCCGTTGCGATGGGCGCGCAAGCGCAGTACGCTCAACCGCCATCGAGTGCTGGCAAACCGAGCGCGCCTTCGACCGCGGGCGCTTCGGCGGTGAAGGTGGACGCGGACTACGCTGCCGCAGTCGCCAGGTGCAACCGGCTCATCGGCGCCGCCAAGGGCGACTGCCTGCGCGACGCCAAGGCGGACTACGATCGGGCGACCAACGAAATGCCTTCGGGCATGGGGGCGGCGGAAGGCAGCAGCTCGCACAGGGGTGGCCCCGCGGCTGCGAGGCAATAGGCTCGCGCGCCGAGCACCTCGGCGCATCCGAGCGCCGTGGCGATGCCGGTGGCGTGCCCGGATTGAGGGCTGGTCCAACGACAGGGCCGAATAATCAACGGCATGCGCCGAGCAGCCTCTTTACGAGGACGATTCTCGTACCGCGTTGCAGCAAAGGCCGGGCACAGCCAAGTTCCCCGGAGCGTGAATATTCACCTTTCCGGGCGGGTACACTTGGCTATACTCGCAATCGTCATCGCTCACTGCCCGGAAAGGGGAACACAATGACACGTAACAAGCAAACGCTGCTCGTCGCAGTAGCGGTGTTTACGGTGGCAGGTTTGGCGATTTATGCGGCGGATTTCAAGCCCGACGCGCTGAAGAGAGCGCTGGACCCAGCGAATTCAGCTAATTCAGCCAGCTCCGCGAACTCGGCGAACTCGGCCAGCTCGGCCAATTCCGCGAACTCGGCCAGTTCGGCCAACTCCGCGAGCTCGGCCAACTCCGCCAACTCCGCGAGCTCGGCCAACTCGGCCAACTCGGCCAACTCCGCCAACTCCGCGAGCTCGGCGAGCTCGGCGAACTCGGCGAACTCGGCGAACTCGGCGAACTCGGCGAACTCGGCGAACTCGGCGAACTCGGCGAACTCGGCGAACTCGGCGAACTCGGCGAACTCGGCGAACTCGGCGAACTCGGCGAACTCGG
>DASVPH010000110.1:0-3314 GCA_036382945.1 Casimicrobiaceae bacterium | reverse complement strand
CACTCGCGCGAAGGCTGCGGCGCGCTGGCGCACCGGGTCTATTGCTCGCACTCGCATGCTGCATCGTCGTGGCGTTGTTCTTGACGAACACCGACATGAACGGTGAGCCCTACGCAGTCCGGGGCGATGGCAAGTACCACCCAGTCCTCGCGCGCGGCGACGGCCACATGCTCTATCTGATGGCGCGGTCGACGGCGCTCGACGGGGATTGGAACTTTGACAACGACCTAGCCCGCTTTGGAGATCCTTGGAACGAGCCGCGCACAAGGACAGGGCGCAAAGCAATCGTTCACCCGATAGGTCCGGCGCTCGTGTGGACTCCATTGATCGTATCCGCTGCATCAACCGCGTTCTTCCGCGGGTTGCAGCGTGATGGCACCGTGGATGCGTGACGCCCGCCGTGCTGTCAGCTCGCCGACGCCTTCTCGGGCGGCGGCGGGATCGTGATCCAGCCGATCTCGATCTCGAGCTGCTTGGCGTCGATACGGGCGCGGGTGTCAGCCCAGTACTTGGGGGCGAGCTCGATGTAGCGGTCGCTGGGCCACTGAGGGAGGACACGGAACAGGTCGCGGAGGTACTGCTCGGGATCGAGCCCGTGCAACCGCGCGGAAGCGATCAGTGTCAGGAGGTTGCCGGCGGCTTGGGCGTGATCGTCGCTGCCACAGAACAACCATGCCTTCCTTCCGGTCGCGACCCTGCGGAGCTCGCGCTCGGATCCATTGTTGGTCAGCTTGAGCCGGCCGTCGTCGAAGAACCGGGTCAGTGCGGCGCGCTGGCGAACGGCGTAGCCGAGCGCGGTGCGGAGCAGGCCGCGCTGATCCTTGACCCGCTCGTACTGCTCCTCCACGAACGTGAAGAACGCGTCGACGTGCGGACGGAGGTGGGCGTCGCGCAGCGACTTGATCTCGGCATGCGGCTTCTTCTTCCAGCTGCGGTCGAGCTGGAAGATGCGCATGATCCGCGCGAGCATCTCGCGCGCGACCGGATCTTTGGTCGTGATGGCGGCCTCCCAAGCCTTGGTCCTCAGATGGCTCCAGCATCCGACCTCGTGGCGAACCGCGCGGTCGGGCTCGTAGTCGTCGATGCGAACGCGCTGCTCCGGAGGCCGGAACAAGAAGTCGTAGACGCTCTTGGCGTCGGCCTGCACGTATCCCGCGAAGCCGTGGAACATCTTGCCGACGACGGCCGAAGTTTCTTTGGGCGTGTACTCGAAGAAGATGTGGTCGGCGTCGGCGATCTGGACGAAGAAGTGGCCGCGCCGGCAGGCGCGGCGCTGCTTGTTGCCGTCTTGGATCGGCTGGATCAGGATGCCGGTGGCGTCGGTCGCGATGCAGAACGCAGTGCGAAGCGCCTCCTGACGCATCGCCTCGACGACGGTCGCACCGACGGTGCCGCCGAGATGCTCGAGCCAGCGCGACATCGTGCCGCGATCGATACGAAACCCCGCCCTGGCGAAGATCTCCTCCAGGCGATACAGCGGCATGCCGAAGCAGAACTTGCTGCTCGCGATGTGGGCCCACACCGAGCACGTCACGATCGAACGGTCGATCATCTCGGGCGGCAACGGCGCGGTCCAGATCCTGGCCATCGTGGGCCCCTTGGTAGCATCGGCCCCCGACACGTCCTCAGTCGCTGCCGTCGCGGCATCTGTGCCGGCCGCGTCCTCGGTCGCGACGGCATCTGCGCCGGCCACGTCCTCGGCGGAGTGCTCGTCGCGGTACTTGCTCCGCTCGGTGACGACGCGGACCCAGCCCGCGCGCCGCCACATCATGCGGCTGGCCTCCTCGGTACCGATCCGCTCGGCGGAGTCGGCCGTCGGATCGGACAGCACGATGCGCTCTTCCGGAACCTCTTCGTCGCGGAGGTCACGGCGGCCCGTCGGCGTGTGCTTGCCACGCGTGGTGCCGGCGGTCCCGCGGCCCGCACCGGTGCCAGCTGCACCAGCATCCTTGCCGACGATGGCTGAACTTCCGGCGAGCGCGTCGAGCGCCGCGAGCGTGCTCGCAAACTCGAGCTCGAGCTGCGTGGTGTCAACTCGCTCTGCTTTGGCGATCGTGATGCGCCGCCGGATCAGCTCGAGCTGCTGCTCGAGCGCCTGGTACGCGCCGAGGAGCCGGTCGTGCTTCTGCTCCCACTGTACGCGGAGCTCGCGCTCGGCGGCGAGCGCGGATTCGAGCTCGACGACGCGAGCACGGGGGACGAAGGCGTCCTCGATCGTGCTCGCCGTCTCGCTCACGGCTTTCTCCTATCCGGACCCGATCGTCCTGTCGATCCCCTGCGATCATTTTCTTGATCAATGTGTGAGCATGCGCGTACGTCGAGGTGGTGCCGCCTCGAGATCGATACCGTCGAGCAGATCATCGAGCACGCGCTCCTCGATCAGCACCGACGCCGCGCCCTCCGGCCCCGTCGGGATCCGGAACAATCCCGAATCGAGCTTCTTGTAGAACAGGCACAGCCCGGTGCCGTCGAAGAAAATGCACTTCAGAGCCGAGCGTCGCTTGCCAAAGAAGATGAACAGCGCGCCGCTACGCGCGCTGCGGCCGAGCTTTTCGGCGACGACGCCTGACAACCGCTCAAATCCCCAGCGAAGATCGATCGGCTCCAGACCAACGAACACCTCCACGCCATGCGGGATCACCGAGCACCTCCGATCCCGAGCGCGCCGAACACTGCATCCAGCGTCGCACGCTCGACGCCGGTCTCGACCGTGACGCGCGCTCGCGCATCGAGGACATCGACGATCACCGCGCCGCGCGCGACTGGTGGCGCCGGCGCGCGGATCACCCGCGCCATCCGGACCAACGGCGACTCGACTAACGGCGACTCGTGGCTCCTCTCCTCGCGCTTCAGCTGCGATGCCCACCAGCGCAAGGTCGGCGCCTTGAGACCGTGCGCCGCTGCGAACTCGTCAGCGGTCAATCCACTTGCGCGCCAGCTCGCAACGCGCCGTCGCCAGGTGATTTTCGTGTCGCTCATGGCTCAGCACGATGCGACCTCGCGTGCGATCACGCCAGAACGGGGTCCGTGCAGCGAATACTGCCTCCGGGCGTTGAGCACTCAGGAGGCGGGCGTGAGTTGGGATGCACTGTCAGCCGCTGATCACCGTCTCGATGCCTCCGGGCGTTGAGCACGACAAGCGCATCAAGCCGACTCGCGCGCAGCTCGCCGCCTGATCACCGTCTCGATGCCTCCGGGCGTTGAGCACTGAGCAAGGGGTGGCCGGTATGACGATTGTCCATCTGATCACCGTCTCGATGCCTCCGGGCGTTGAGCACCAGTACTTGGCGACGGCCTCCTTGACCGCGGCCTCG
>DASVPH010000109.1:0-11798 GCA_036382945.1 Casimicrobiaceae bacterium | reverse complement strand
CACCGACCTGCTCGGCTACGAGCTCTATCAGCCGCCCAACACCACCCCCGGCACGGCCTGCTCCTTCCCCGGCACCCAGGTCTGGGGCAGCAGCGGCGCTGCGATCTTCACGCCCACGGCGCCGAGCAGCAAGGCCTCGCGCACGTTCAACGTCTGTGGCACGGTGGCCGCCGGCCAGGACGTGGCGGTCGGCTCGTACCAGGATACGGTCGTCGCCACGGTCAACTTCTAGAGCGCCGGCGCGCGTGACGCGCCCCGGCCGTTACCCGGCGCCACCATGGGCAAGAGGTGCCGTCGAAATGCGATTCGCCGAGCGCGCGCGATCGTGGCCGCGTGCCGCGGTCCCGTGCCCGGGAAGCGGAGTCGGTATGTCTTTTGATGGACGCGAGCGAAGATCCAGCGCCGCGGGCGCGGGCGTGACCGCGGTTGCGGTCGCGCTGATTCTGGCGGGCACGCCGCGCGCGACGGGCACGACGGCGGTGATGGGCATCTCGGCGTCGGTCAACGCCAATTGCACGGTCAGCGCCACAGCGCTCTCCTTCGGCCAGTACGAGTCGTTGCTGGCCAACGCGAGCACCGCGCTCAACGCCGCGGGAACGGTGAGCATCGCCTGCACCAAGGGAACCGCGCCCCGGATCAGCATGGACTTCGGCCAGAACTCCAGCGCCGGCAAGCGCTACATGGCGCTGGTCGCCTCTGCATCGCCCGGCACCGCCAGCACGCTCCAGTACGAGCTCTACCAGCCGCCGAATCCCACGCCGGGTACACGCTGTAGCTTTCCCGGAACGACCCTCTGGGGCAGCTCCGCTGGGGAGATTTTCGTTCCGACCCCGCCGAAGAGCCGCAGCCCGCGAACCTATAGCGTCTGCGGGACGATTCCTGCAGGTCAATTCGCGGTCATGGGCATCTACGCCGACACGGTCGTCGCGACGGTAAACTTCTGACCCCTTCCACCCGACCGCGGCGTACGCAAGCTCCCCCACCGACATGCGAACCCTCGCAGCCTTCCATCGACTTCGTGCAGCGCTCGTTGTCATCGCACTTCTCACCATCAGCGACGCAGGTGCCGGCTCGTTCCAGGTGAACCCCATCCGCGTCGACATGACCAAGGGCGCGAAGAGCGCCGCGATCACGGTACGCAACGACGGCCCCGACGCGATCGTGGTGCAGTCGAGCGTGGTCGGCTGGTCGCAGGAGAACGGCCAGGACCTCTACGCGCCCACCACCGAGGCGCTGGTGACCCCACCGATCATGACCGTGCCCGCGGGCGGCGAGCAGATCGTGCGTGTCGGCCTGAGGCGCGCGCCCGACCCCCAGCGCGAGCTCACCTACCGCGTGTATCTGCAAGAAGTTCCGCCGCCGCCGAAGCCCGGCTTCACCGGGCTGCAGGTGGCACTCCGTGTCGGGCTGCCGGTATTCGTCGCGCCCGTGGCTCCCGGGCTCCGGCGCCTGGAGTGGTCGGCGCAGGTCCGCCCCGACGGCACGATCGTGATGGCCGCGCAGAACACCGGCAATGCGCACGTGCAGGTCACCGACTTCGAGCTCCGCCTGCCCGGCGCGGGCGAGTCGATCGCCCACGAATCCTCGCTCGCGTATGTCCTTGCCGGACAGCGTCGCCAATGGACCCTATCCGCGGCCGCGGACCGCGTCAGATCGGCAAGCGAGCTGCGCCTCAAGGCGTTCACCGATGCCGGCGAGATCGACACTCCGGTCAAAATCGAGCCTTAGTCCGCTCGCCTCCTGGGCCCTGATCATGCTTGCCGTCGCCGGCCCCGCTAGCGCCCAACCGAGCTCGACCGAGCGCGTGCCGCCCGGCGCGGCACCGCCCGCGGTCCTGCCGACCGCGCCCGTCGCCGGCGAGGAAGAGCTGCTGCTGCAGGTCGACGTCAACGCTCAGGGCCTCGAGGATACGGTCCTCGCGCTGCGCGCTTCCGACGGCAAGATCGCGGTTCCGGTCGACAGCCTCGACCGGTGGCGCCTGCGACGGCCCGATGCGCCCCCGCGCTTCCACGCCGGGATGCCGTATTACGCGCTGGACGCCATTCCCGGCGTGACGTACGCCTACGACGCCGCCCGGCAGAAGCTCGCGATCACCGCGCCGGCACGCGCGTTCACCGCGACCCAGTTCGTCAACGCGCAGGCGGGCTATCCGTCCCCGACCGTGTCGCAGCTCGGCGCGTTCCTCAATTACAACCTGTTCGCCTCGCGCGCGTCGGGCGAGTCGCAATACGCGGGGCAGTTCGAGACCGGCGTGTTCAGCGCGTACGGCGTGCTGATCGCGGGCCTGTTGGCGCAGGACAACGCCGATACGAAGAACGCCGTGCGTCTCGATACGACCTGGACCACCGATTTTCCGGAGCGGCTCTCGACGCTGCGCGTCGGCGATGCGATCAACGTTCCCGGCGCGTGGGGTCGCGCGGTGCGCTTCGGCGGCGTGCAGTACTCGACCAATTTCGCGACGCAGCCCGGCTACGTCACCTTCCCCGCGGTCGCGACCGGTGGCCAGGCGGCGCTGCCCTCCACGGTCGACGTGTTCGTCAACAACGCGCTGGTCGCGCAGAAAACGGTGCCCCCGGGTCCGTTTTCGATCACCAACATCCCGACGGTGAACGGCAGCGGGAACGTGCAACTGGTGGTGCGCGATCTCTTCGGTCGCGAGCAGATCATCTCGCAGCCGTTCTACGCCAGCGTCAATCTGCTCAAGCCGGGCCTGGAGGATTTCTCCTACGAGGCGGGATTCGAGCGCAACAATTTCGGTAGCGAGAGCAACGACTACGGACACGCGGTTGCGAGCGCAACCTACCGGCGCGGCTTGACTGATCAGCTCACCGGCGAGATCCGCGGCGAGGCCGCGCGCAACCTCGGCGTCGCCGGCGTCTCGGCGAGCTATCTCATCACCGGGATCGGGGTGGCGAGCGCAACCGCCGCGGCGAGCGGCGGTAGCGCGGGCAGCGGCGCCCTCGGTGGGGCGGGCTTTCAGCGGCAGACGGGACAGTTGAGCATCTTCGCGCAATGGCTGGGGTCGAGCGCCTCGTTTCGCCAAAACGGGGCCACAGCGGACAGTCCGGTCCCGTTGCGGCAATGGAGCGCGTCGGTCGGCTATCAGCTCGATCGCTACGGCAGCGCCAACGTCACCTACGTCGCGCAGGATTTCCGCACCAAGGACAGCGTCCACATTCTCTCGACCGGGTACTCGGTCGGCCTCGGATCGTGGGCCTTCCTGGGCTTGACCGCGGTGAAGACCTTCGGCGCGCACGGCAGCGTCGCGCTCGGCGCGACGCTGACGGTGCCGTTGGGTGACCGCGCGCTCGCGGCAGTGAGCTACAACGGCGTGCGCAAGAGCAGCCAAGGCGCGAGCGACGACACGAGCTTCACCCTGCAACGCAGCCTGCCGGCCGGCGAGGGCTACGGGTACCGCGTCGTGGCGCACACCCAGCGCGAGGACGTCCAAGCGAGCGGCCTCTGGCAGAACAACGTCGGCACCTACGAGCTCGACCTGTCGCGATTCGAAGGTTCCACGGCGGGCCGCGCGAGCGCGGCCGGCGGCGTCGGCTACGTCGGCGGGCACGCCTTCGCGAGCCGCCAGATCACCGACAGCTTCGGCGTGGTGCGGGTCGCCGACTATCCGAGCGTCGGCGTCCTCCAGGACAATCAACTCGTCGGCCGCACCGACGCCGGCGGCTATGCGGTGCTGCCGCAGCTTCGGGCCTACGACATCAACCGGGTGTCGATCGAGGAGCGCGACCTGCCGCTCGACGCGCAGGTCGACAAGCTCAAGATGGAAGCGGTGCCTTTCTTCCGCAGCGGGCTGCTGCTCGACTTCCCGGTGCGGCGCTCGCACGGCGCGACGCTCTCGATTCGTCTCGACGACGGCGCGCCGATGCCCTCGGGTGCGCTGGTGCGCATCGTCGGGCGCGACGAGGACTTCCCGGTGGGGCTCGAAGGCGAGGCATATCTCACCGGCCTCGAAGAGCGCAACCGCTTGCGCGCAACGTGGAAGGGCAGGAGCTGCGAATTCGACGTCGAGTTCTCGCGCACCGCCGATCCGCTGCCGAGCCTCGGGACGTTCGTCTGTCGTGGAGTCACGCGATGATGCGGGCCCGCCGCGCGGGCGCGGGCCGGCGCTCGGCGAGGTGGCTGCGCGCCCTGCCGGGTGCCCTCGCGCTCTGGTTCGCCGTCGCCGCCACGGACGCGCTCGCGGCGACTTGCAGCGCTTCGACCGTGGGTGTCGCCTTCGGCGGTTACGACGTGTTCAACGCGACCCCGTCGACGAGCACCGGCTCGGTGAAGGTAACCTGCACGCTCGGGGCAGAAGTCTTCGTGCGCGTCAATTACACCATTAGCCTTGCGACCGGTTCGAGCAACAGCTTCGTGCAACGCACGATGAAGAGCGGCGCGAATGCGCTCGGCTACAACCTCTACACCTCCAACGCCTACTCGACGGTCTGGGGTGACGGCAGCGGCAGCACCGCGATGGTCGCCGGCAGCATCACGATCTGGATCTTCAATCCGTCGGGATCCACCACCACGACCGTCTACGGCAGGGTCCCCGCATTGCAGGACGTCGCCGTCGCGAACAACTACCAGGACAACGTCACGGTGACGGTCACCTATTGAGGCCGCGGATCAAAGCGCCCGCACGTTGAGCGCGAGCGGCCAGGCGTAGGTGCCGGGCTGGACGCTTGAAGCCAGCATGAAGCGATAGCTCAAGTCGAGCGGAAGATTGCGACCGGGTTGCCCGCGCTCGACGATGGTGCCGCCTTCGGGGCCCAAGTCGGCGCTGCCGCTGCTGTTGCTCACTCGAACCCCGCGGAAGATCGGCAGCCGGGTGAAGAAATCGATGAAGTAGCCGGTCGGGTTGTTGGAGCTCACCCGAAGCCGTGTTCCCATCGGAACGTCGACGTAGCCCCGGGCGATGTCGGCGTCGGTGATGGTGATCTCGGCGGGCTCCTGGACGACCTGGCCGACGGCCTGCGCGGGCACGATCGCGGTCACCGCGATCTGGCTCTGCACCGCGGCCGCGCCGACGTCGGGCACGATCGATGATGCGGCCAACGTCGTCATCGCCCCGAAGACGATGCGGCGCTGGATGCGCAAGGCCCGGCTCACGACCGCGCGTTTCACATAGCCCGCCTTGATGAGCTCTTCGCCGAGCCGGCGGCCGCTCTGCTGCTGGCTCGCCAGCGCGGCGCTAAGCTGCTCGCGGGAGATGTGTCCCTGCGCGACCAGGATCTCGCCCAGCCGCGGCGGCCGGTCGCCGGCAGCAGGCGAGTCGGCGCGTCGATGCGCGTCGGCCGCTCCGGCACCGCTGCCGTGCGTACGATAGGCCGCATTTTGCGTGCGGCGCTGACGTTTCTCGTCCATTGGGAGGCCTTCCGCGGAGTTTCAGGAATCTGAAAGCCCCGAATGCAAGACGCGTGCCCGCAGTTCGATCACGTCGGCGTCAGGGTGTGCCCCACACCTCCCGCGCCGTTTCGACGATCAGGCGCAGCTTCGCCACCTGGGATTCGCGCGCGATCTCGTTGCCGTGGACCGTGCTCGAGAACCCGCATTGCGGGGACAGGCAGAGTTGCTCGAGCGGAACGATCCGCGCCGCTTCGGCGATGCGGCGCTTGAGCATGTCCTTGTCCTCCAGCTCGCCGACCTTGGTGGTCACGAGCCCCAGCACGACCGTCTTGTCCTTCGGCACGAAGCGCAGCGGCGAGAAGTCGCCCGACCGGGCGTCGTCGTACTCCAGGAAATACCCGTCGACGGCCAGATCGTTGAACAGCACCTCGGCCACCGGCTCGTAGCCGCCCTCCGCGACCCAGGCGCTCTTGAAATTGCCGCGGCACAGGTGCGTGCAGATCGTCATCCCCGGCGGACGCTCGGCGATCGCCATGTTGATCAGCCGCGCGTAGCGGCGAGGGAGCTCGTCGGGATCGTCGCCGCGCGAGCGCGCCCCTTCGCGCATCCTCGGGTCGCACAGGTAGGCGAGATTGGTGTCGTCGAGCTGGAGGTAGGTGCAACCCGCCTCGCCGAGCGCTTTGATCTCCGCGCGGTACGCTGCGGCGACGTCGGCGAAAAACGGCTCCAGGTCGGGATACGCCTCGCGGCTTATCGCCTCGCGCCCGCCGCGAAAGTGGAGCATCGTCGGCGACGGGATCGTCACCTTCGGTGTGCGCCGCGTTACCGACCTCAAGTAGTTGAAGTCATCGACCTGGATCGGCCGCACGTGGCGGATCTTGTCCGTCACGTGCAGCACCGGCGGCGCGAAATCTACGTCGCCCTTCTTGCCGTGGAAGTGTGCGGTCAGCCCGCCGTGGGCCTCGACCCCTGCGAGCTGCTCGAGAAAGTCGATGTGGAAATAGGTGCGCCGGAACTCGCCGTCGGTGATGTCCTGCAGGCCGACCTCTTCCTGCATGCGCACGACCTCCGCGATCGCCCGGTCCTCGATGGCGCAGAGCTGCGCCTTCGGAATCTCGCCCTTCTGGAAGCGCTCGCGCGCCGCGAGCAGCTCCGGCGGGCGCAGGAAGCTCCCGACATGGTCGGCGCGGAACGGCGGCTGGCTGCGAAGGCTCATCGTCTCGCCCAGGCGCGGTTACACGCCCGGATCCTTGAAGTTCTCGACCTTGTCGAACTCCACGTTCCAGTAATGCCCGTCCTTCATCTCGACCTTGCGGATGTAGACGTTCTGCACCACGTCGCGAGTGACTGGATCGATCGACATCGGTCCGCGCGGGCTCGTCCACGACATGCCCTTCATCGCCGCGACCAGCTTCTCCCCGTCGCTGCTGCCGCCAGTCTTCTTCTCGGCCTCGTAGATCAAGTGCATGCCGTCGTAGCCCCCGACCGACATGAAGTTCGGTCGCATGCCGCTGTTGGCCTTCATGAAGGCATCGACGTAAGCCTTGTTCTCTGGCGACGGGTGTGCGGCCGAATAATGGAACGATGTGATCACCCCTAGCGCCGGTGCGCCGATGGCATCGAGAATATCGTCGTCGACCACGTCGCCGGTGCCGATCAGCTTGATCCCAGCCGCGGCGAGGCCGCGCTCGGCGAACTGCTTCATCGCCGCCGTGCCCTCCCCGGAGGGCACAAAGATGAAAAGCGCATCGGGCTTGGCGTCCTTCGCCCGCTGCAGGAACGGCGCGTAATCGGGGTTGCGCAGCGGCGTGCGCAGCGTCTCGAGCAGCTTGCCGCCGCCTTCGCTGAAGCGCTTGACGAAAGTCTTCTCCGCGTCCAGGCCGGGAGCGTAGTCGGTCACCAGCGTCACCACCGTCTTGATGTTGTTCTTGAGCGCCCACTCGGCGATCGGTGCGGTGACCTGCGGCAACGTGAAGCTCGTTCGCACGATGAACGGCGAGCGCGTGGGGATGATCGACGTGGCCGCGGCCATGACGATCATCGGTACTTTCGCTTCGGTTGCGACCGGCGCCGCCGCGAGTGCCAGAGGTGTCAACCCGAAGCCCGCGAGGATCGTCACCTTCTCCTGCACCACGAGGTCCTGCGCGATGCGCTTCGTGGTCTCCGGCGCTAGCCCGGTGTCGTCCTTCACAATCAGCTCGACCTTGCGGTCGGCTACCGTGTCGCCGTTCCGCTGCATGTAGAGCCGGACCGCCGCCTCGATCTGCCTTCCGGTCGACGCGAACGGACCGGTCAACGGAATGATCAAGCCGATCTTCACCGGCTCGGCGGCCCGCGCCGTGCGCGGCAGCCACGCCGCGGCCGCGGCGGCCGCGCCGCCGGCGAGAAAGCGACGACGCGATCGAAGCGAAACGTAACGCATGCGTTCCTCCTGGTCTCCCGTGGCTCCTTGTTGTTCCTCGGATGATAGGTGCTCGCGCCGATTTGCGCCAGTCTGCGCGGTCAGACGAGAAACCCGCGACCGGCCGCCGCGAGTCGTTCGAGCAGCGGCGCGGGCGACCAGTAAGCGGCCCCAAAGCGCTCGCGCAGCGCCTCGATGCGCGAGAGCACGTGCGGGAGGCCGAGCCGATCGGCGTAGAACAGCGGCCCGCCGCGGTAGCGGGGGAACCCGTAGCCGGTGAGCCAGACCACGTCGATGTCCGATGGGCGCGATACCACGCCCTCGTCGAGGATCCGCGCGGCCTCGTTGATCATGCCGAGCAGGCAGCGCTCGACGATCTTCGCCGGTGGGATCGTCCGCCGCTCGATGCCTCGCGCGCGGGAGTGCTCGATAAGCAGCGCCGCGACCGCCGGATCGGGCAGCGGCTTGCGGCTGCCCTCTTCGTAACGGTACCAGCCGGCGCCCGTCTTCTGTCCGAGCCGGTGGGACGCGACCATCCGATCGAGGAGATCGCAGTCGCGCCCCGGAAGCTCGCGCAACTGCCGCCGCAGGTTCGCGTTGCGCCAGCCGATGTCGAGCCCCGCCAGGTCGCCCACGGCGAGCGGCCCCATGGCGAACCCGAAGTCGGTGAGCGCGGCATCGATCTCATGCGGCAGCGCGCCCTCCTCCAGCATGAACAGGCATTCGCGCGTGCGCAGCACCAGCATGCGGTTGCCGACGAACCCGTCCTTGCCCTTGCACACCACACCGACCTTCTTCAGGCGTTTGACCAAGGCGATGCCGGTGGCGAGCGCGTCGGCAGCCGAGGCGCCGGTGCGCACGATCTCGACCAACCGCATCACGTTCGCCGGGCTGAAGAAATGCAGACCGATGACCTGCTGCGGCCGCTGGGTAAAGGCGGCGATCTCGGCCACGTCGAGATACGAGGTGTTGGTCGCGAGCAGCGCCTCCGGTTTGGCGATGGCGTCGAGCTTGGCGAACACCTCGCGCTTGACGGCGATGTCCTCGAACACCGCCTCGATGACGATGTCGGCTTCGCGCGCGGCGTCGATCGCCGTCACAGCCGTCAGGCGACCGATGATCGCCGGCACCGCAGCCGCGTCGATCCGCCCTTTCGCGCCGGCCTCCGCGTAGTGCGCGCCGATGCGCTGCTCGGCGCGGGCGAGCGCAGCCGCGTCAGTTTCGATCAGCGCCACCCGAAGTCCTGCGTCGAGCAGCGCGATGGCGATGCCCTGCCCCATCGTGCCGGCACCCACCACCGCCGCACGGGCGAGCGGGCGCGGCGTGCCCACGGTGACAGCGGAGGCGGGCTTGGCGCTCTCGCGCTCCGCGAAAAACGCGTAACGCAGCGCCTTCGCTTCGGGTGTCTCGCGCAATGCCAGGAAATCGGCGCGCGCATACGCGACCGCGTCGCCGAACGGCATGTCGATCGCCCGGCGGACGGCGGCGATGATCTTCTCTGGCGCGATCTCGCCGCGGCGCTTGCGTGCCGCCTGGAGATGGCGCTCGAAAACCTCGGGGGTGACCTCGGGCAGCGGAAGCGTTGCGGTTCGGCGTGGGCCCGAGCCCACTTCGGCGAGTCTGCGCACGAAGTCGATCGCCGCAGCGCGAACGTCGCCGTCGACGATCGCATCGGCGAAGCCCGCCATCTCCTTGGCTTCCACCGCACGGGGCCGGCCGTCGAGCATCATGGCGAGCGCGGCGTCGAAGCCGATCAGGCGCGGCAGCCGCTGCGTTCCTCCGGCGCCGGGCAGCAGCCCGAGATTGACCTCGGGCAGCCCGATCCTCGTGCCGCGGGCGGCGACCCGGTAGTGGCAGCCGGCCGCGAGCTCGCAGCCTCCTCCGAGCGCGCTGCCGTGCAGGGCTGCAACGACCGGCTTGCCCGCGTCCGCGAAGCGCTGGATCACGTCGGTGAGATGCGGCGGCTGCGGCGCGAGATCGAACTCGCGGATATCGGCGCCGGCGCAAAAGGCCTTGCCTGCCGAGCTGAGCACGATGGCGCGCACGGCGTCGTCGCCCAGCGCCTCGTCGAGCGCCGCAACGAGCTCGGCGCGCACTTCCCTCGACAGCGCGTTGACCGGCGGATGGTCGATCGTGATCAGCGCGACGGCACCGTCGCGCGAGAGCGACACGACCGGAGCATCCGGGGCTGGCATCGGTGCCTAGCCGAAGCGCACGTATTCGAAATCGATCGGCTGCCGGTTGATACCGGCTGCGGGCGGTGCGATCCAGCCGGCGAACTTTCCCGGCTCGGTGACGCGTCCCATCAGCGACGCGACGTAAGCGCGGTCGTCCTCGGTCGGCAGCCAGTCGCGCTCGTTCGCCCGCCATTCGTCCTCGCCGATGACGCGCCCGTCCGGCGCGATCCGCGCTCCGGCGAACAATCCGATGCGGCGGTTGAACGCCTTGTGCGGCAGCGTGATCCGCTCTTCGATGCCGTGCTTCTCGAGGAGGCGATTCCAGCGGCCGACGCCGGCGATCGTATCCTTGATGTAGCGCTCGCGCAGGCGCTCGTTGAGCGCAGGCAGCGCCGGGACCTCGCGCTCGACGAGCCGGCCCTCGGAGAGCTCCAGCACCGGATAGGTCGCGCCCTCGAGCACGTGATCGTCGGCGATCCGGGCTTCGTCGAAGCGCCCCTTGAGCCCGGTGCTGTAGAAAGTCGCGGCGTTCGACGAGACGTCGGCGCCGAACAGATCGAGCGTCACGCTGTAATGGAAGTTGAGATAGCGCTGCAGGGTGGGCAGGTCGATCGCGCCGTGGCGGCGCACGTCCGCCGGGTCGTGCAGGTCGTGCTGAGCCATCAGCTCCGCAGTGCGCTGCAGGATGCGCGCGATGCCCGACTCGCCGACGAACATGTGATGCGCCTCTTCGGTCAGCATGAAGCGCGTGGTGCGGGCCAGCGGGTCGAACCCGCTCTCGGCCAGCGCGCAGAGCTGGAACTTGCCGTCGCGGTCGGTGAAGAAGGTGAACATGAAGAACGCCAGCCAGTCGGGCGTGTTCTCGTTGAAGGCGCCCAGAATGCGCGGATTGTCGCGATCGCCCGACCGTCGCTCGAGCAGCGCTTGCGCCTCCTCGCGCCCGTCGCGCCCGAAATAGCGGTGCAGCAGATACACCATCGCCCACAAATGACGACCTTCCTCGACGTTGATCTGGAAGAGGTTACGCAAGTCGTAGAGCGACGGCGCGCTCGCCCCGAGGCGGCGCTGCTGCTCGACCGAGGCCGGCTCGGTATCGCCCTGGGTGACGATGATGCGGCGCAAAGTTGCGCGGTATTCGCCGGGCACCTCCTGCCATGCGTCCTCGCCCTTGTGCGCGCCGAAATGAATCTTGCGCCCGGGCTCGCCGGGGTCGAGGAAGATCCCCCAGCGATAGTCGGGCATCTTCACGTAGTCGAAGTGCGCCCAGCCTTCGCGCTCGACGCTGGTCGCAGTGCGCAGATACACGTCGAAATCCGCCGTTCCCTCCGGGCCCACCTCGGCCCACCAGTCGCGAAACGTGGGCTGCCAGCGCTCGAGCGCGCGCTGCAGCGCCCGATCGTCGGCGAGCCCCACGTTGTTGGGGATGCGCTGGTTGTAATCGACGCTGGTCACGCTGAGGTGTCGATCCAGTGGCGGCGGATGCAGCGGCCGCGAGCACCCTTCCTCCGGACGCGCCGCCGGATGCGGCAACGCGGTCCGCCACGCCTACGACGCTATACTATAGGAGTGCTGCGGTGACGAGAAGCGGCGCGAAGAGTTTCTCGCGGCTGCACGCTCGCTTGCTCGCGTTGCGGGTACGGCGCGTCCTGAGGCGCTGCATCTGATTAGGAACCTCTGAACAAGCCCCACATGAGCCACGTTTCGGGCGCAATGGCTTCAGATGCGCGGCGTCGCGGCGCAGCGAATAGTTCATGCTCTTCGCAAGCCGCGCAACAAAGCAGATGAGGCCATTGCGCCGAAACCCGGATGGGACGGGGCTTTCCGGGCGATCTGCTTTGTCGCTCGGCTCGCCAATAGCGCCTGCTATTGGCTTC
>DASVPH010000108.1:0-13738 GCA_036382945.1 Casimicrobiaceae bacterium | reverse complement strand
CTCAACAACAAAATCCGCGTCATCCAGCGACGCGCCTACGGATTGCGCGACGAGGAGTACCTGCGATTGAAAATCCTCACTTGCATGCTCCCGCAACTCTAAAATGGCCGAAAATCACCCACACAAATCCCCGAAGACCCTAAATTATATTTCTGGCGGAGAGGGCGGGATTCGAACCCGCGTTAGGGTATTAGCCTAAACACGCTTTCCAGGCGTGCGACTTAAACCGCTCATCCACCTCTCCGTCGGCTGGAATTTTACGCGAAGCGGCCTCGGCTCCGCTATGAGGCCGCCGATTCGTGCTGTTCACGGCTCCACTCTTCGATCAGCGCGAAGCCGAGCGCGAGCAGCGTGGGCCCGAGGAACACGCCGATGAAGCCGAAGGCGACCACGCCGCCGAGGATGCCGAGCAGCACGAGGATGAACGGCAGGTTGCTGCCGCGGCTGATGATCAGCGGTTTGACCAAGTTGTCGACGCTGCTCACGACGGCGACGCCCCAGACCAACATGAACACTCCCCAGCCGGTCTGACCTTGACTGAACAGCCAGAACGCCGCGGGCGCCCACACGAGCGGCGGCCCGATCGGCACCGGCGACAGGAAAAAGGTCAGCAGGCCGAGCAGCGGCGCCGCCGGGACGCCCGCGAGCCCGAACCCTACCGCCGCCAGCACACCCTGGGCGATCGCCGTGCCCAGGATGCCGTAGACCACGCCCCGCATCGTCGCCACCGCGACGCCGATCAGATGCCGCCCGCGCTCGCCGGCGATGCGCCCGACGCTCGCGGTGAGCCGCTGCGACATCGCCTCGCCGTCGCGATAGAAGAAGAAGGCGATGAGGATCGACAGCGCGAGTTGCAGCACGCCCTGCACCACCGCTGCGCCGCTGGAGAGCGCGAACGCCTGCAAGGGTTGAACGTAGCGCTTCAAGTCGGCCATCAGGCTCGCGCTGTCGTGCGCGATGCTCGCCCAGTACGCCTGCGTCTGCTCGCCGATCAAAGGAATCTGGCCGACCCACGCCGGCGGATTCGGCGGCCCCTCGTCGATCAGCCGCTTGCCCTGCTCGAGCAGCTCGTTTGCGTTCTGCGCGAGGGAAACGCCGACGATGACAAAGGGGGCGAGCACGACCAGCGCGACCGCGAGGGTCACCAGCAGCGCCGCCAGCGTGGCGCGGCCGCGCATGACGCGCTGCAGACCGGTGAACACCGGCCAGGTCGTACAGGACAGGATGATCGCCCAGATGAGCGCGGTCAGGAACGGCTGCAGCACCAGGTACACCCCGCCGACGAGCACGGCGAGGACGACGAGCGTGATCCATTGCTCGATGCGCGCGGCGGCGGACGATTTCTGGGGCGGGACGTCGCTGGACTCGCTCAAGATCAACGCCGGTGGTCGTGGGCGTCAGAGTCTAGCACGCGGCCGCCAAGGCTCGCGGCTGCGCCGCATCTCAGGTGCAGCCGCTCGTTGCGGCTCAGCGCGGGCCTATGGCGCTGTATACGCGGTCTTGACGATCGTGAAGAATTCCGCTGCGTAGCGTCCCTGCTCGCGCGGTCCGTAGCTCGATCCCTTCCGGCCGCCGAACGGAACGTGATAGTCGACGCCGGCGGTCGGCAGATTCACCATCACCATCCCGGCTTGCGCGTGACGCTTGAAATGCGACGCGTGCTTGAGCGAGGTGGTGACGATGCCCGCGGAGAGTCCGAACTCGGTGTCGTTGGCGAGCGCCAGCGCTTCATCGTAATCCCTGGCGCGGATCACCGACGCGACCGGCCCGAAGATCTCCTCGCGCGAGATGCGCATGGCGTTGCTCGCCTCGGTGAAGAGCGCCGGCGCGAGATAGTAGCCCTCGTGCTGCCGCTCGAGCCGCTCGCCGCCGAACAGGAGCTTCGCGCCTTCCTTACGGCCGATGTCGAGATAGGATAGATCCTGATCGAGCTGGCTCTGGTCGACCACCGGCCCGACGTCCGTGCCCGGCGCGAGCGCATCGTCGACCTTGAGCGATTTCACCTTGTCGGCGAGCGCCGCGACGAACCGATCGTGAATGCCAGCGGTGACGATCAGGCGCGATGACGCGGTACAGCGCTGCCCTGTCGAGTAGTACGCTCCCTGCACCGCGACGTTGACCGCGGTCGGCAGATCGGCGTCGTCGAGCACGACCAGCGGGTTCTTGCCGCCCATCTCGAGCTGCAGCTTCGCCATGCGCGCAATCGCCTTGGCGGCGATGCCGCGGCCGGTCGCGACCGAGCCGGTGAAGCTGATGCCGGTCACACTCGGGTGATTGACCAGCGTCTCGCCCACCACCGAGCCGCGGCCCATGACGAGGTTGAACACGCCGGGCGGCAGTCCCGCGCGCGCGATGATGTCCGCCAACGACCAGGCGCAGCCGGGCACGAAGTCGGCCGGCTTGAATACGACCGTATTGCCGTACGCCAGCGCGGGCGCGATCTTCCACGCCGGAATCGCGATCGGAAAATTCCACGGCGTGATGATGCCGATCACGCCGATCGGCTCGCGCGTCACCTCGATCTCGACGCCAGGCCGCACCGACGGCAGCTTATCGCCCGACGCGCGCACCACTTCGCCCGCGAAGAAGCGGAAGATCTGCCCGGCACGCGCGACCTCGGCCACACCTTCGGGCAAGGTCTTGCCTTCCTCGCGCGAGAGCAGCCTCCCGAGCTCGTCCTTGCGGGCGAGAATCTCGGATCCGATCTTGTCTAGGCTGTTCGCGCGTTCCTGGATCGAGCCGGTCGCCCACGCGGGAAAGGCGCGCGCCGCAGCCGCGACCGCCTGCTTGGCCTGTTCCGCATCGGCCTGTGCGTACTCGCCGATGACGTCGGCGAGGTTCGACGGATTGCGGTTGGGGGTCGACGCTCGGCCCGCGATCCATTCGCCGGCGATATAGTTGTCGAAGGTTGGCATGGCGTGCGCCTTAAGCTCGAATGAAAATGCCCCGTCCGGGGCATGTCAAAGCGTGGCGGAGAGAGAGGGATTCGAACCCCCGTTAGGTTGCCCTAAACCTGATTTCGAGTCAGGCGCCTTCGACCACTCGGCCATCTCTCCACATTGATTGAATTATACTTTACTGCGGCTCGTCCGAAACGTTGCCCGCAAAACTCCGTGGCTTGCGCGCAATTTCGATCGGCTGCACCTTCTCGCCGACCCGTCGGCGGATCTAGCTATCGGTCGTGTTGCCGCAGAATGCCCGAGCAGCACCTGGGCATGTCTTGAGGTGTCGCTTGCCGCCTTCGCCCGCAAGTCTCGAATCTGCCACACTGGCTTCCGCTATTGTTCTCAGCGAATGATCGCTGCTCTGCTGAGCCGCCGCCTCCTTTACGGAGTCGACACGCAACAAGCAGGTACCAAACCCAAAAGCCAAGCCGCTACCTGCGACAGCGTTATTGCTTGTATTATGGTTGCTACTCTCGCTCAAAACGCATCAGCCGACGATCATTACTGTTCTTTAATGCTTCAGTAAGCTGCGATACAGGGGCGTTCAGGCATCCTCCGGTTGAGCCCAGTCGAATCGCCGCGCGCCGTACCGCTCCCCTGAACCAGGGCGCAAGCGCCCAAGAGTTTCTGACGCATCGGTGCGCGTTCTCCGCATCCGTGAACGTGAGCCTTGCACCGAACGGAGGAAGCGGGGCCGCTCGCTAGCACTCGCTGCCGGGTTTTCGCGCGGTAATCACCGCCGCAGTTGCCACCCTCCCCCAAAGCGAAGGAGACGAGATCCGTGCCGCCAAGCATCCACCCGATACGCGTAAGAACGCTTTTCCTCTCCGACATTCATCTGGGCATGAAGGGCTGCCAGGCGCACCTTCTGCTCGACTTTCTCCGGTGCCACGAAGCCGAGACGATCTTTCTGGTCGGCGACATCATCGAGGGTTGGCGTTTGAAGTCGCGGCGGCCCTGGCCCCTGCCTCACCTCAATGTGGCCATCGAGCTGGTGGCGAAGGCACGAGACGGCACTCGAATCGTCTACGTCCCGGGCAACCACGACGACGTGCTTCGCGATTTTATTGGCTTGCGCGTCGGCGGCATCGAGTTCGTGCGCGACGCCGTACACGAGGGTGCCGACGGACGACGCTATCTTGTGACCCACGGCGATCAGTTCGATATTGTCATGCAGTACGCACGCTGGCTGGCGGTCCTGGGCCATCATGCCTACCACGCCTTGATCGCGCTCAACACGTACGTCAACATGGCGAGACGCGGCCTCGGGCTGAATTACTGGTCGCTCTCGGCTTGGATGAAGCGGCAGGTCAAGGAGGTCATGAAGTTCATCAGTCAGTTCGAAGAGAAGCTGTCCGCCGAAGCCAGGCGGCACCAGGCACAGGGTGTGGTCTGCGGGCATATCCACCACCCCGCGGACCACGACCTGTTCGGGGTGCGCTACATCAATGCCGGCGACTGGGTCGAGTCATGTACCGGGGTCATCGAGCATCACGACGGACGGTTCGAAATCGTGCACTGGGTCAATCCAGCGCAGTCGTCGAGCCGCTACTACCGCGACGCATCGAGCCGCCTTCGCGACGGCCTCCCGTGGCTGAACGGGCGTGCCCTGAGCGCAAAGCGTATATCGACGAGGGATTGAGGTCGTGACGACGTTGGATTGGCTGTCGGCGGCGATCGCGAGCTACGGCTACGTAGCGTTGCTGCTGGCCACCATTGTCGAGGGCCCGATCGCCACGGTCATCGGCTCGTTTCTCGCCTCGCAGGGATTGCTCGACGGCCCGCTTGTCTATGCCATTGCTGTCCTGGGCGACTTGATCGGCGATGCCCTTTTCTATGGGGCTGGTCGGATCGGGAGCCTCACGTCGCTGTTCGCGCGAAGCGCATTCATCGAGCGTCGCCGGGGCCAGCTCGCTCGTCTGGCAACGCGCTTCCGGACGCGGCCCGGCGGCACTTTGCTCTTTGGAAAGCTCACCCACGCAGCGGGATTCCTCGTTCTCCTCGCCGCTGGCGCGGCGCGGGTCCCGATGACCGCGTTCTTCGGGTACAACCTTCTCGGCACGCTGCCCAAAGCGGGCGTGTTCTTCGCCATCGGATACCTCGCGGGCGCAGCGTATGCCCGGGTCAACTCCTACCTGGGCCTTGTCTCGCTCGTGGCTTTTCCGCTGCTGTGCCTCGCGCTGGGCATCTATTTCCGCAGGCGACTCGCCTTCGACCAGCCGGAGTCGTGATTCCATGCGCGTCGCGGTATTCACGGACAGCTTCTACCCTGAGCTTGGCGGCATCCAGGACTCGATCCTCGCGACGACGCGCGCGCTCGGCGAGCGCGGACACGAGATCATCGTTTGTGCTCCGGCTGCTGCACCAACGGACTACGAGATCGCGAAGCTGCCGTTGGGCGAGATCGATCTCGGCGAGAACGTAACGGTTCGACGACTTTTTTCGTTGCCCATACCGAGCTCGACCCGCCAGTCGCGCTTGCTCGTGCCAACCTGTCGGAGGTGGCGAGAGCTGGTCCGCTTTCGGCCGGATATCGTCCATAGCCACACGTTCCTGGGGGCGGGTTGGGAGGCACTCAACGTGGCGAGGCGCCTGCGTGTACCGCTCGTCGGAACCAACCACTGGGCGATCGGTGAGTTTGGCAGCTACCTTCCCTTCGCCGCAAGGCTCTTCGCGCGGGCAAGCGTTAAGGCGGTCACCGGCTATTACAGCCGCTGCGCACGCGTGACGGGTCCGTCGAATTCAGTCGTCGACGAAATGCGTGCCTTTGGATTGCGCAGGCCGGCTACGGTAGTGTCCAACCCCGTCGACACGTCCTTGTTTCACCCGCCAACGACTGCCGAGAAGATCTGCCTCAAGAGCCGATTTGGTTTCTCCAACGCCACGATCCTCTATGCGGGGAGGCTCGCGATCGAGAAGAACATCGACGTTCTGATTCGTGCCCTCGCGCTGTTGAAGCACGAGGTCCCGCCGGTCATGCTGGCGCTTGCCGGTCACGGCACCGCTCGAGGCCGCCTCGAGCGCCTGGCGAGGGAGCTGAACATTGCTGACCGGGTCAGATTTCTCGGCACCCTGGACAAGAGAACTCTCGCTGACGCCTACCGGGCAGCGGACGTGTTCTGTATTGCCAGCACATCGGAGACCCAGAGCATGGTTCTATTGCAAGCGATGAGCTCGGGCCTTCCCGCTGTGGGGGCTCGCTGGCGCGCCCTGACGGAATACATCCCGGACGCTGCAGGCTTCCTCGCCGAGGCGGGCAGGCACGAGGATTTCGCCGCCAAGCTCGCAACCGTTCTCCGGCAGCCGTCCCTGAGGGCCAGCATGGGCGACTACGCCGGCCGCTTCGCCCAGCGTTTCTGCACCGCCAACGTCGTCGCCATGTGGGAGGACGTGTACGCGTCAACGCTGCTGGGCCTCCGTCCACCACAGTCGCGCGCGGGATTACTGCGCTGCACTCAACCAGGAGCGCTCTCATGAAGCTCAGCCTGATTGTTCCAGCCTACAACGAGGAGGCTTATCTCGCGGAGTGCTTGCGCTACGCTTCGGCGGAGTTGCAGGCGAACAGCGACAGGGGACCGTTTGAAATCATCGTCGTCGACAATGCGAGCACGGACCGCACCGCGGCTATCGCAGCGTCGTTCCCCAATGTGCGAGTCGTGCACGAACCGCGGAAAGGCCTGACCCAGGCCCGCCAGCGTGGGTTCGAGGAAGCCCAAGGGCGGATCTTGGCCTTCATCGACGCCGACACGAGAATGCCGGCGGGGTGGATCCGACGCGTGCTCGATGCCTACGAACGCGCAGACGGCATCGTTTGCATCAGCGGGCCGTACATCTACTACGATCTGTCCGCGATCAAGAAAGCGCTGGTCCGGCTCTATTGGCTTGTGCTCGCGAGCCCGACTTATTGGCTGATACGCTACATGGCCGTGGGTGGTAACTTCGCCGCGAGCAAGGAAGCGGTCGCGACGATCGGCGGCTTCGATACCACGATTTCCTTCTACGGCGAAGACACCAACATCGCGCGGCGGTTGTCGCAGGTGGGCAAGGTGGTTTTCGACATGGGCCTGGTAATGCGCACGTCGGCGCGACGGTTTAAGGTAGAAGGCTTTGTCGCAACGGCGCTGCGCTACGTGGCGAATTACCTCTCGGAAGTCGTGCTCAAGCGACCGCTGACCACCGAGTACCGCGACGTCCGTTGAGGGTCGCTACGACCCGGGCAACCCGTTCCTCGACGCGCGGATCGAGCCCGCCGGTGCCCGGCGTCGACGATACTCGTCTCAACGGCACCTCTCCACCGTAGCTCGATGCGGATACTGTTGATAGAAGACGACCGGACCGCTGCGGCCTACATGATCAAGGGGCTGCAGGAGAGCGGGCATGTCGTGGACCACGCGACCGACGGTCGTGAAGGGCTGTTCCTGGCAACCTCCGCAAAGTACGACGTGATGATCATTGACCGTATGCTGCCAAGCCTCGACGGGTTGGCGATCATCGGACGGCTTCGCAAGGAGAATATCGACAGCCCGGTGCTGATCCTGAGCGCCCTGGGCGAAGTCGACGAGCGTGTCCAGGGGCTGCGGGCGGGCGGCGACGACTATGTCGTCAAGCCCTACGCTTTTTCCGAGCTGCTCGCGCGGATCGAAGCACTCGCCCGTCGCGGTTCGATCGCACCCGGCGTTACCAAGCTCAAGGTCGCGGACCTCGAGATGGACCTCCTGACGCGCAATGTGACACGAGCCGGCCGCCGCATCAATTTCATGCCGACCGAATTTCGACTGCTGGAATGCCTTATGCGGCATGCGGGCCAGATCGTGACGCGCACCATGCTGCTCGAGAAGGTCTGGGATTACCACTTCGATCCGCAGACCAACGTCATTGACGTGCACATCAGCCGCTTGCGGCAAAAGATCGACAAGGACTTCGACCCGCCGCTGCTGCACACGGTGCGCGGTGCCGGTTACCGTCTGCAAGGGCCCGATTAGATGAGCGTCGGTGCGCTGACCCGTACCTCCGCATTCCGGCTGGCGCTGTTCTACAGCGGAATCTACAGTTTGTCGGCTCTCGTGCTCCTCGCCTTCGCCTATTGGCTGACGCTTGGCTTCATTGGGCAGCAGTCCGACGACTCGATTCGCTTGGAATATCGAGGGATCGCAGAATTGTATCGGGGCCAGGGATTGGCGCCTCTTGTTGCGGCGATCGAGGAACGCGTCGGCGAAAAGGGCATCTACGTGTATCTGCTGGTCGATTCCCGATCGCATCGCGTTGCTGGCAATCTTCAAGCGTGGCCCGGGGTTGCGGCGCCACAAGAAGGCTGGCTCGACTTCCCCATCGAGTCGCACAAGGCCGACCGTGAAATGCAAGATATGCGCGCGCTAACGGGCACGCTCCCGGACGGGTTTCGGCTGTTGGTCGGCAGGAATATCCATGACCTCAAGGAGAGTCGCGAGCTCATTCTCGCTTCTTTGGGCTGGATCATCGCGGTCATGGTCGTGCTGGGCCTGCTCGGCGGCTGGATCGTGGGCCGTAAGGTGATGCGCCGGGTCGATGTCATCAACCGTACGACGCGCGAAATCATCCGAGGCGACCTGCACGCACGCATGCCAACGAACAGCCGCGGCGATGAATTCGACCAGATGTCGGAGAACGTGAACATCATGCTCGACCGGATCGAGCATCTCATGAACGGGATGAGGCAGGTAAGCGACGGTATCGCCCACGATTTGCGCACGCCGCTGACCCGCCTGCACAGCCGGCTGGAGCTTGCGCTGCTCGGGAAGAATAATACCGATCAAGACCGGGCCGCGATCGAGGATGCGTTGGCGGAAACCGAAAGTCTTCTGGCGACTTTCAACGCGCTTCTCAACATCGCCCGAGCGGAGGCCGGGTCCGCGCGCAAGAACGTGGTGAGCGTGGACGTTGTCAGCATGGTGAGAGACGTTGCTGACCTGTACGAACCCGCCGCCCAGGCGAAAGGCATCACACTGCGTGTCGAGCTCGAATCGCATCCCCTTAGCCTACAGGGCGACAGGCAACTGCTTGCCCAGGCGCTGGTCAACCTCGTCGATAACGCCATCAAATTCACGCCGGCCGGTGGCGAGGTGACCTTGAATGTCAAGCGCATCGGCAATGATGTGGAGATCGCGATCGCCGACAACGGGGCGGGGATACCCGCCGCGGAGCGCGACGCGGCCGTCCAGCGCTTCGTGCGCCTGGACAACGCCAAAGACGTGCCTGGAAGTGGGTTGGGGCTGAGCCTGGTGGCCGCCGTGGCACGATTGCACGACGGGGAATTGCGTCTCGAAGACAACGGGCCCGGGCTGCGAGCGGTACTGAGACTGGACCGCACCACGCGTGCCCAGCCAAGTCCCGGGGCCGACGCGCAGGCGCGCGCGGCTCAGGCCTAGCGTCGGGCGACAACGGATCAGACATGACGCAGGAAGCAGCTCGCTACTTGGTCCGCCAGTTTGAGACCGCGTGGAATCTGACGGCCTATCACCTACGTGGGCTTACAACGGAAGAGTGCATGTGGCGGCCTTCAGGCGGCGGACCGCACCTGGAGCACAGAACAGATGGCACCTGGTACGGCCGAATGCCTGATCGGGAGGACTACGGCGTTGGACCGCCAAGTATCGGGTGGCTAACGTGGCACATCGGCTTTTGGTGGTCTATGGTCATGGACCACGCGTTCGGGTCGGGATTGCTCACTCAAGAGCAAATTCTCTGGCCTGGTTCAGCGGCGGCTGCAACGGCGTGGATCGAGTCCTTGCACCGAGACTGGCAGGATGTGCTCCACCGGCTCACGGATTCTGACTTGGCATCACCGGAACGGACCCGGTGGCCCTTTAGGGCGCGGCCATTCGGAGATGTCGTCGCCTGGGTCAACATCGAGCTCACCAAGAACGCATCTGAGATTGGCTATGGGAGATTTCTCTATGCCACGCGGGATGTCGCCCAACAGTCGGCCCCAGGGGACGCACCTGCTTCGCCTCCCTAGGCACTCGGCGTCGGAATCGTGAGGTGATAGACAGCTCCGCTGCCCAGCCTACGCGGCCGCATCGAGCGGCTCGAACACCGCCCAAACGAATTCCGCCTGGTGCTCCAGCGCCCGCTTGAGTCGAATCGCCACTTCCCGCGTCGTCGAGCGCAGCGTCAACACACGACCCAGGGCGAACTCGCGGCCCGGAATGAGCAAGGTCTCGACGGGAGTTTTCGGATAGGCGTCGCTCTCGGGAAGGTAGAGTGCGATGAAGCGTTCGGACTCTGCTTCGGGCGCCGCGCCGATGGGCTGACCGTCCGGACGCGATAGCAGAATGACGGGCTGCGGATCGCGTCCGATGTGCTCGACGCCGATCTCCACATGGTTTCCCGTCAAGCGATTCAGTCGCCGCAGGACGGCCACCGTCCAGGGCCGGCCATGGTCTTCGCGGAACGCGAACAGTAAGCCCGGCAGCAACCGGCGCGCATCCGGAACGTGTCCCCGAAGCCGGGACCCCGAATCGCTCCGATCCTTGACCTGCCACATCGTCGCGGGGACGGCCTCGCGCTGCGTCTCTTCGCGGACCGCCCGGAACAGCGTTTGCAGCCCACCGAGCTTCGCTTCGACCGGGGTCAGACCGACCGGCGCGCGTTCGCCGCGGCGCTTGATTCGCGTCGGCTGCGGCGCGTAGAGAAGCTGCAGCTTGCCGAGAAGCCGCGGCTGCGAAGAGCGCAGCGTCATGCTCGTCCCAGCAATCGGAACCTCGGCGCGCTCGGCCATCGCGGCGCTGATCGATTCCCGGATCGGCGTGGTATCGAGCCAGAGCAGATCGCCCGCGGTTGCAGCGTCGATTCGCGTGAGCCCTTTGGTGCCCGCCAGATCGACGACGAAACCGTCCTGGCATTCATTTTCCTGAGGCAACGCGCGGAGCTTTCGCAATTCCAGGTTTTCGCTCCAGTCGACGATCGCCCGGCGCGCCCAGGCGATTTCCTCGGGCCGGAACTGGCCGCCGTCGAGCAGTTGCAGGAGCAGGATGCGCACGTAGACTTGCTCCGGCGTGACGGTGATGATCGAGCCGTCGGCGCGCTTTCCCATCGGCACCGCCTGCGCCGCGAAACCACTGGCGGTCGCGAAGCGGAAGAGCTCGTGCAGCGACGTCCAGCGCCCGCGCGGCCACTTGAGGTAGCGGAACAGCGCGAGCAGCAACTCGATTTCGCGGTGCTGAAATAGACGCACGAGAATCTCGGGCGTGCGCTCCAGCCAAGACCCGCTCGAATCTTCCGCGCGGACCGCGTGCAGGAAACGGTCGAAGTCGTGCGCGAACGAGCGGCTGAGCTCGAGCGCGGCGTGCCATAGCGGCCGCTCGAGCACCGGCGACTCTCCCTCCAGAACCGCGTATTGCGCCACGATGCCTTCCAGCAGGCGCCCCGCGCGCCGATCGAGAACGCGCAGCGCCCGAAACCGTTCGACCTCAGGCTTCTCCCACCAGGCGCCCTTGGCCAGCACCTCGCACAGACGGCGCTGCATTTCGATCGGGTCGCGTCGCGGGAGCGAGCCCCAGAAAGCCTCGGCGGCGTCGGCGTCGGCGAGCGCATCGGCGACGAGCCTTCCCTCGCGGGCAGCGGTGGTGGTGAGCTCGAGCATGCGGTGGACTGCGTCCCTGATGCCTTCAAGCAGCGTCGCGGCTCGCCACTGCTGCCCGATCCTGTTGCGAGGAGGCGTCGCGGCGCTGCCACAGGCGGCGTTCGAACTCCGCCGGAGGCAACGCCTGATCGATAAGATGCCCCTGCGCGCGATCGCACCCGTGGCGGGCCAGGAATTCCATTTGTGCCGTCGTCTCCACCCCCTCGGCCACGACCTCGATGTTCAATCCGTGCGCCATGGCGATGATCGCTTTCGTGATCTCGACGTTGTCGGCGTTGGACGGGATATCCTGCACGAAGCTGCGATCGACCTTGAGGTCGTTGATCGGGAAGCGCTGCAGGTAGCTGATCGACGAATAACCGGTGCCGAAATCGTCGATCGACAGGCTCACCCCCATGGCACGCAGGTCCTGCGCCTTGGCGATCGCGCCTTCCACGTCCTGCATCAGCGCGCTCTCGGTGAGCTCGAGCTCCAGGAACGACGGGTCGAGACCGGTGTCCTCGAGCACGTTGGCGAGCACGCGCAGGAAGTCGTGCTCGCGGAACTGCCGCGCGGAGATGTTCACCGCCACCCGCACCGAATCCTGTCCCGCCTGCTGCCACAGGCTGGCCTGGCTGCAGGCGGCCCACAGCGCCCACTCGCCGATCGGCACGATCAGGCCCACCTCCTCGGCGAGCGGAATGATCTCGTGCGGAAAGACCATGCCCACTCCGGGCCGCTGCCAGCGCAACAACGCTTCCGCGCCCACGAGGTTGCCGGTGCGCACGTCGACTTGCGGCTGGTAGTACAGCACGAACTCTCCACGCTCGAGCGCCTGCCGCAAACCGGTCTCGAGCATCAGGCGCTTGCGCGCCCGCTCGGTCATCGCGGTCGAGAAGAACTGGAAGTTGTTCCGGCCGAGCTCCTTGGCGCAGTACATCGCCGTGTCGCCGTTGCGGATGAGCGTCGCGGCGTCGCTACCGTCCTTGGGGTAGACGCTGATGCCGATGCTGCTCGTGACATAGAAGTCGTTGCCGTGTAGCGCGACGGGCTGCGACAGGGTGCGCACGACCTTGTCGGCGACCCTGCCCACCTGCTCGATGCTCGGGATATGCTCGAGAAGGATCGTGAACTCGTCGCCGCCCAGGCGGCACACACAGTCTTCCGCGCGCACGCAGCCGCGCAGCCGCGCCGCGACTTCCTTGAGCAGGGCGTCGCCGAGAGCGTGGCCCAGCGTGTCGTTGACGATCTTGAAGTTGTCGAGATCGAGAAACAGCAGCGCCACGAGCTGATCGGCAGCGGCGGAGGTGAGCACGCTGGTCAGGCGCTGGTTGAAGTAATTGCGATTCGGAAGGCGGGTGAGCGTGTCGAAGTGCGCGAGCATCGTCAGTCGGCGCTCCGCCCGCTTGCGCTCGGCGAGCTGGCGGCGCAAGTCGCTTTCGCGCGTCTGGAGTCGATCGAGCATCTTGTTGAAGCTCAGCGCGAGCGAGCCGATTTCGTCCTGCTCGTGGACTTTCGCCCGTTCCGAGAACGCCTTCTCGTTCGAGACTCGCTCCATCAATTCGACCAGCTCGACCAGCGGATGCGACGATGCCGCGAGCAGCCGGTTGATCAAGAGCATTGCAACGCCGAGCGCCGCGATGCTGGCCAGGATGAAGATCAGCGCGTGCCGCGCCATTTCCACGTACAGCGCGGCGCGACTCGCTTCGCTCGCGGAAAGCGCGACCTGATACTCGTTGGCCACCACCGCGCCGCCCGCCAGCAGCAGCGTCACGCCGATGGTGAGCAGGTTGATGGCGATCAGCCGCTCGCGCAGCGACTTCGGTTCGAGCCGCAGCAGGATCGCTCGGATCCAGCGCGTGACCATCCGTTTGCTCCTACGCGGGCGCGGACCTCGGCGGCCTCCCGGCCGCCCGGCGGGCGTACGGCCGGGCAGCCGCGCGGGTCCGCCGCGCCGGCGCTCTAGAAGTTGACCGTGGCGACGACCGTATCCTGGTACGAGCCGACCGCCACGTCCTGGCCGGCGGCCACCGTGCCGCAGACGTTGTAGGTCCGCGAGGCCTTGCTGCTCGGCGCCGTGGGCGTGAAGATCGCAGCGCCGCTGCTGCCCCAGACCTGGGTGCCGGGGAAGGAGCAGGCCGTGCCGGGGGTGGTGTTGGGCGGCTGATAGAGCTCGTAGCCGAGCAGGTCGGTG